>JAITFM010000037.1 GCA_031281335.1 Rickettsiales bacterium
CATGCGCTGTTGCGATCGTTATTCCCCTTTTCCTCTCTTCTGGTGCTTTGTCTATTTGATCGTATGCTACAAAATTCCCATAATATTTCGTTATTGCCGCTGTCAATGTTGTCTTCCCATGATCCACATGCCCTATTGTCCCCACATTCATATGTGGCTTGCCAAATGCTTCTACTACTTGTGTCATAACTTAAACTTTTCTACCTAAAATACAAATACATAAATAAATAATATGTTGATTTTATAAAAACACAACAAAAAAAAGAGCGGATAGTGGGATTCGAACCCACTCCACTAGCTTGGAAGGCTAGAGCTCTACCAATTAAGCTATACCCGCACAATGGAGGAGGTAGGATTCGAACCTACGTACGCTTTCGCGGACAGATTTACAGTCTGTTACCTTTAACCACTCGGTCACTCCTCCACAAAATTTGTTAAGAGAGCACTACCCCAGTATCTTAACTTAATCTTTTATTATATTTAATATTAAATGTCTAAAACTAAAAAATCAAGCAATAAAACCTTACCAGATTAAAATTATGCAGACTTCATTTTATACAACTCAATACTGTTAATAAAGTGCCTAAATAGATAATGTGAATCGTGCGTACCCGGAGCTTCTTCTGGGTGGTATTGTACAGAAAAAACAGGATAATTCCTCATCATTATTCCCTCTATACTATTATCAAACAGAGAAATATGAGTAACTTCAACGTCACTTGGTAGAGAAGATGGATCAACAACAAATCCATGATTTTGGCTGGTGATCTCGACTTTCCCGTCACTTACATTATAAACTGGATGGTTACTTCCTCGGTGACCAACATTCATCTTGAAGGTCTTTGCCCCTAAAGTAATCGCAAGCAATTGGTGACCCATGCATATGCCAAAGACTGGTATTTTAGATTTTATAATAACGTCTATCTCTAGAATCATACTTTCTCCTATTTCTTGCGGATCACCAGGACCATTTGAAAGTACTATACCATCTGGATTCATGCTTAATATTTTCTGAGCAAAACCTTTATTTGGCTTAATCAGTTCAATTGCACAACCAAGTTCTATTAAGCGTGAAACTATACTAGCTTTTACACCGAAATCAACCACCACAACTTTGTATTTTGCATTAAAATCGTTTTTAAAGCTATTACTTAAACTGACTTTATTGATTATCTCTACTCCATTTAAAGGTTTGTATTTCTTCAATTCATCCAGCAAATCCTCTATTACAAGAGTAGTTTGGTCATCATAGATCCCAGCATCACACATCGGAGAGCAGGTCAATGGGCATATAATTCCACTTTGGGGTCGATGTTTTTGCAAATATCTTGTCAAGGCTCTAGTATCAACTCCTGATATTCCAACTACATTATTTCTCTCCAACCAATCATTTAAACTGATACATGATGAAGGATGAGATGCAGAAGAAAGTTCACGCATAATCACACCACTTGCAAAAATTTTCTTTCCTCCTTCATTATCTTTGTTGTTTATCCCAATGTTGCCAATATGAGGGAAAGTGAACGTTATAATTTGATCGGCAAAAGAAGGGTCAGTTATAGTATGCTGGTAACCAGTGATACCAGTGGTAAAACAGATCTCACCTATGCACTTGCCTTTCTTACCTAATGATTTTCCTAAAAAGTACTCACCATTTTGTAAAACTAAAACTGCATCTTGCACTCAATTCTCTCTAACTGATTCAAAACAGCATATAAAGATTCTAAACAATACGTAACTCCTTCTAAAATTTTAAACTTGACTATAAGTTAACAGAGAATAACATAAAAAAACTTTCAATACATTCCTTCACATAAAACATATCTTGACCACCTTTGCACTTCATGTAAAATATAAATAAATTATTAAATAAAATGGAGGATTACAATGCCTGATAATGAAAATCAATCTAGAAAAATAAATGGGAAGTGGTTGGCTATAGGAGCTGGTTCGCTATTATGTGTAATGATGCTGCCATCGTTCTTTCTTTTTAGCAAAAATAGCTATAGGACTAATCATAGTTCCAGTTGTAGCAATAGCGATGAAAGTTGCTTTAAAAACAATGTCTAAAGTCTTAGAAGGTAAACAGGAAGATCAAAACCAAGCAACACAACAAACAACACAAAGCAAAATTATAAACCTAGCTATTGGATTATTATCTATATTTGCAATCGGGCTATCACTGTTCACCATAGCACAAATTGGTTTAGCTGCAACATGTGCAGCTGTAGCCGCTTTAGTTCTATACGGATGTTTTAAAGATGAAGAAATAGGTAAAAACATAAACGACAAATTAGATGAAATAGCCGAAAGTACAACTGACTTTATTGTTAGCAACATTGAAAAGCTTATTCCACAACAAAGCTGCCAAGCGTAGCTCACCTTATGGTTGCATTGTTCGTCTGTGCTTTTCTATTATAGGCTGGATGTATAGTTTATTCTATAAACTTTTTTACCATGCTAAATTTTAATCCACGGACGAAATCTTTAACACTGCAGGGGTTTCTTCCCTCCATTTGTACAACTTTAGGGATTAAAGTGCCGCCCCTCAAACTTATGTGCATATTATCATTAACAATCTCACCCTGTGCTGAAGTTAAAGAAGCATTTAATTCAAAGTCAGCATCCAGTATCCTGAAACGTTTATTCTCTATCTTGACGAACGTTTTGGGATAAAATGCTTTAACTTTCCTATAAGCAACTTCGCAAGTATCACTCACATAGATTTTATAGTCTTCCACTTTATCAGCGTAGCACGCATTATCATCGTTTTGTTCTGAAGGAACCTGTTTTTCAATTTCATTTAACACTTCCATCAGTAAGTTGCTACCCAGCGCAGACAGTTTATCATGCAATGTCTTGTAATTATCGTTTTTTTCAATCAGAAATTTTTTCTGTTTTAAAATAGGGCCAGAATCTAATCCTTCGTTCAATTGCATAATGCTAATCCCAGTCTCCTGGTCTCCCGCCAAAATTGTATGCTGTATGGGAGCCGCACCGCGCCATCTAGGCAGCAGCGAAGGATGAATATTAATACAACCATATTTTGGAATACTCAAAATTTCTTTTGGAAGTATCAACCCATATGCAGCAACAACTGCAACGTCTGGTTTGAAATTTCTAAACTGTTCTTGTTCTACCGAAGATTTTAGAGAGGTAGGAATGCACACCTCTATGTCATTTTCTTCAGCAATAACATGTATTGGAGATTTCGTCAGTTTCTGTCCACGTCCCGAAGGTTTTGGGGCCTTGGTATATACTGCTATTATCTTATTCTCTGACTTCAATAACAAGCTCAGCGCACCAACAGCAAATTCCGGTGACCCCATGAAAATAACTCTCATGCTGCTTTGCTTAAAGAAATCAAGAATTTTCTGCTAATTTGCCGCTTACAGTTTCTACTAGTTCTGCAAAATCATCTTTATAATTAACAGCCATTTCAGCAAGGACTTTTCTATTCAAGCCAATTCCAGCAAGCGTTAGACCATACATGAATCTACCATAAGTAAGCCCATGCTCTCTTACTGCTGCATTGATACGTATTATCCACAGGCTGCGAAAATCGCGCTTGCGATTTCTTCTGTCCCTATGAGCATATTGTAATGCTTTTTCAACCCTTTGTAAAGCAATCCTGTAACAACTTTTTGCACGTCCTCTATAGCCCTTTGCTAACTTTAATATTTTCTTATGACGAGCATGAGTAGTGACCCCACGTTTTACTCGAGCCATTTTATTTTACCTCCATTTTGTTAAATACCATAAGGCATGTAAAGCTTAACTATACGCGAGTCAGATTTACCAAGAATCGTCGTACCACGCTGGTTACGAATGTTGGATTTACTCCTCTTTATCATGCCATGCCTTTTGCCTGATTGAGTAGAAATAACCTTGCCTTTAGCTGTAAGATTAAAGCGCTTTTTAACGGAAGATTTGGTTTTTAATTTCATTCTCTTCATATAAATTCACAAACATTATCACCGAATTCTTTAGTAGTAATTAGTTAGTAATATAAATAACTTTATTAAAGAATCAAATAGTATTGCAACTTACAAGCTACAATACTACTATAATATGTAATCTGAAGCTACAATACAAGCTAAAATTGCATATTAAAGGAGCTTAAATGTAATTACACCCCATATATGTGTTATACCTTCTCTATCTCCAAGCGGCAACAATACTTGCCTCATTTTAACACTTTCACTTTCTTCTTCTTCGTTGATTGGGCACTTACTATCTACTACAGTGTCAAGTTTATCAATAACTGCGTCTACTTTATACAGCCGCAAAAATGGTGCATCGACCGCATATTTACTATCAATACACATGTTCTTTTCAAAACCATAGAACTCAACAGCCTTTTCTCCCGCATTTTCACAGATATAACCTCGGTCATTAACTTCAATAATAAAACAATGCTGCCAAGATTCCATTATTTCGGCAGTATCTATCTCATGCCTTTCTGGCCAGTCTCTATCTGACCCTTTTATTTCACTCCAGTGCTGAGTCACTACATTCGCTATTCTTCTTTCTTTGCCTGCGTAAATTTCCATTCCAACATCCACACAAAAAACATAGATATAAGCTGAATCTACTGTGAATGTATTGATTTTTTCTTAATCGCAAGTCACGTATTAAGAGAATTCCCGTGATGCTTTGGAATTGACACGGGGACTTTTTTTAACCGTTCTTTAACATGAGTTCACACTTTCTTGATTAGTCTTCCAGCTATATGACATACATCTGCACTGCGCTTACGGCTGTTTATTGCCTTCTTCACTATTTATTTTACTAATTAAATAGTCCCTTAGGTCAGTAAGTTCTTGTAATAAATCCTTTGAACCGCGATCGATTTTTACATCATTATTAAATTCTTTTTGCACTCCTTTTATTGTATATCCTTTATCATATAACATATACTTTATTTTCTTTATAGCCTCTATACACTTATGATCATATAGCCTTCTTCCCTTACATTTTATGGGTTTAATTTGACGAAATTGGCTTTCCCAGAATCTTAAAACATGCTGTTCCACATGTAGCTCTTCAGCTACTTCTCCGATCGTGTAGAGTAATTTTTCCTTATTCATTGATTAAATTTTTTATCACTTTTGAAGGTCTAAAAGAAACTGAATTTCTTGCCTGAATTACTACTTTTTTTGGTGTATTTGGTGTATTTCCTGGCCTTTCCTTCTTTTTTTTAACCAAGAACGTCCCAAATGACGATATTTTTACTATTCCATCCTTTACTAAGCCTGCCTTTATCTCATCCAATATATCGTCTACTATTGCAGCAGAGTCTTCTTTTGACAAACCAATTTCTCGATTTATATCCTCAGCTATTGTTGCCTTAGTTACTGTCATATCTTTTGTCGTAACGTAATCCATAATTTATTATAATATGTGAATATAATATAACAATCGACTCAAGATTCAGCTACTTTGTTTTTTAGGGTATGTCTCTTTTGTAGTATAATTTAAAATGCTGGCAGTTGCCAATGCTGCAAATATTGCAAGAAGCGCCATTTGATGATCTGTAAAAAGTGCTAGTGTTGATGCTATAATTCCACCCACGATAAACATAAACCCATTGATAACAGATGACGACGTGCTAATGTGTTTTCGCTCTACAATTTCACTGCCAATAGTAAAATTAAGCATGTGTCCTCCTGCAAAAAACCCAAACATTAACATACAAGAATATACGATATGAACCGTCAAATGGCTGCATAGTAAAATAATAATCGAAACACCTTGTAGCAGAGCGAAAGCAGAGATTACATGCTTTCTGTTTTTAAATAGGTTTGAGATTCGATCTGCAATCGATGCACCAACTGCAAGACCAAGCCATAACACTGCAGTTGCTATACCTAACTCTGTTGTATCAAATTCTGAATTGCTCAACAACCTTGGTGCCCACAAAGTGTTAAGCGCTAAAAATGTTCCAAAAGTAATAGCACCCACTATTGAGGTTATCCAGATATCTTTTAGTTTTAGCACTGTGAGCACAGAACATATTACCGTTTTTATGGAGCTTTTTATTGTGTATTTTTCTAAACTTTTTTCTGAGAGTGCTTCTGGGTAGAAGAACATAAGTACAAATATTGACACGCCAAGTAGTATTATGCACACAATCAAGTTTTTCCAATATATACCTTCAGCAAGAAAGCTAGAGAACAACATTTGAATTACCAGCGCAGAAAGGCTCGAAATTGTCTGCACTAGTGAAAACATCAGTCCAAATTGGGCAATGAGAAAACAGGTGCTGCTTACATGAGCAGCACCAACAAAGCCAAACGAAGCTCCAATTGCAATTAACACTTGAGATAAGATCAAATGGGAGAAGTTTTCACTATTAATGAGGACGAGAAACCCAAGGACCATAGTTGATAATGAGAAGGAGTAAATTTTTTTGCTGGAAAAAGTATTAAACATTGCCCCACTAAAAAACTGTGAGATGGCAAAAGTCCAATTATACGCTGAGTTGGCCAGTGCAACTTGCGCGATCGTGAGCCCAAGTTCTTTTTCAAGATCTACGCTTATAAAGGTATAAATTATCTGCATGTTGCTGAATATAACAATCAAGTTACTGATTAGCCAAACGAACCAAGCTTTAGCCCTGCTTTCCATAAGATTTGTTTTTATAAGTAATTTATTGATACTAATATCAAATCCCATTATTATACCAAATCCTAGTGGTAATAGGACAAGTTAAAAAGTTTCCCTACGATTAGAGGTTTAGCGAGTTTATTATGTATCTTGTTTGATAACGAAAGTTAGTATAACCTTTATGTTTAAGAAATTTACCAAACGAGAAAAAAAGCAAAAGAAATCCTGAATGGCGAGTTTTGACTCTATAATACTTTAAATTGGCGCTATAATAATTTGCTGACGCTTAGTTCAAGTGCGATTTGGCTGAATGTAGAAAAAGTGAAAAAGACATGCAGCCGCTATAATTTGATACAATCCGCCAAAAAACACCCTGAGTTTTTTACTGAATTTTGTCATTGAGCCTGCAGATCAAAAACAAGTTTTGAGTCAGAAATACCCTTAGGACTATAATAACAAGACTGCCAAAATTTGTCAAGTAGTTTTTTC
>JAITFM010000051.1 GCA_031281335.1 Rickettsiales bacterium
CACTCCAAAAAAAGCTGACTGGTTTGGTGGTGTGTGGTCGAAACTGAGAAGAGCAAAGTTGAACGATTTGAGTGAATACTATACGGACTCTGGTGTTTCGCCAGATGAGCTAAAAAAATTAGGTGTACACATAAATAGCAATATCCCAAGCAGTTTTAATATTAACAATAAAGTTAGAAAAATACTCGATGGAAGAACAGACAGTATAAATTCCGGTAGCAATGTAGACTGGGCAACGGCTGAAAGTCTTGCGTTTGCATCGCTGCTTACAGAAGGGATAGGGGTGCGTTTATCAGGACAAGATTCTGGTCGTGGGACTTTCTCGCACCGTCATTCAAAGCTTGTTGATCAAGCAACGGAGGAAACGTTTATTCCGCTAAACAATATAAGTGAAAAGCAAGCTCACTTTGAGGTCATGGATAGCGCTCTGTCTGAATATGCTGTGATGGGCTTCGAATATGGATATAGTCTTGACTCTCCATATTCACTGGTGCTCTGGGAAGGGCAATTTGGTGATTTTGCAAATGGTGCGCAAATCATGATCGACCAGTTTATTGCATCGGCAGAAACAAAGTGGTTGCGATCAAGTGGTCTAGTTCTATTGTTGCCTCATGGTTATGAAGGACAAGGACCTGAGCATAGCTCCGCGCGTATAGAGAGGTTTTTGCAACTTTGCGCGGAAGATAATATGCAGATAGTGAATTGCTCCACTCCGGCGAATTACTTTCACGTTTTGCGCCGGCAAATTCATCGGGATTTTCGTAAGCCTCTGGTAGCGTTTACACCTAAATCACTACTGCGTCACAAAAGAGCAGTTTCTAACCTGTCTGATTTCGAAGGGAAATTCCTCACGGTAATTCCAGAATATAGAACAGGCCTAGTTCCAGATGACAAAATACGCAAAGCCATAATATGCAATGGTAAAGTTTATTACGATATAATTGAAGCATGTGAAAGACAAAAAATAAACGATATAGCAGTAATACGTTTGGAGCAGTTCTATCCATTTCCTGCAGATAAGCTAAGTAATGAACTTGAGAAGTACAAAAACGCTGAGATTGTATGGTGTCAAGAAGAACCAAAAAATATGGGAGGGTGGTTTTTTGTCAACCCATTGATAGAAGAAGTGTTATCCAATCTCAATATTCAAGCAAAAAGGCCTAAGTGCATTGCAAGACCTGCTGCTGCATCTCCTGCATGTGGTTACGCTAGTGTTCACACTCAGCAACAAGAGGAGATTTTGAGGCAGGTAGTATCCGTTTAATGATGTGGCAAAAAAAGCTGTTACATGATTGAAATAAAGTTATTCACGCTTACAGCTTTTGCACTGGATATAATAGAGAAGATGTGTGAATAAAAACCCAATAAAAAACTAGTTAAAGTTGTTTGACAGCATACACTACGGTTTTTGATGCCTTTAACACTTGATTATGCCAATCTTTAATATTTGTATAGTAAAATGTAAATTTATTATTGTGTGAGGTAGGTATGAATTCAGAAAAAATGTTGCTTTATGCTATAGAACAAGGAGAGGCACCTGTAGTTAGAAGCCTTGTCAATAGCGGTACCAATGTTCTTGCTAGAATAGCTGCTGGTGATGATGATGCCTTAACAGTGCTTGTATCGGAAGAATATTACAACTTTAGTCACAGCCCAGATGATTATCTTCCTCTGCATTTTGCTGTTTTACGTGGTAGTTCGGAAATTGTTGAAACCTTATTAGATGCAGGTTCCCAGGTTAATTTTGCGAATAAAAATAGTGATACTCCGCTACACTTAGCTGCTCTTGTTGAAAATCCAGAAATGGTGAAAATTTTGCTTAGATGGGGCGCAGATCCCAATGCTATCAACACATGTTTTGAAAGACCTTTACACTTTACTGCTTTTCATATTAATACAGATATTGTTAAAATTCTAAAAGAAGCAGGAGCAAAACTTGATAGTCAAAATCAAGATGAAGAAACACCTTTACACTTAGCTATACTTCATAATAACAATAAAGTAGCTAAAACTCTAATTGAACTAGGGGCGAATGTTAATATTCAAGGTCGTAGAGACGGTAATACGCCACTACATTTAGCTGTCCAGCATAGAAAAGACCCGTCTATTATTTTAGATCTAGTAACAGCAAGAGGCGCTGATGTTAATATTCGGAATAGTCAAGGCAATACACCATTACACCTAATTGCTCGTCAAGCTGAATATGGAGATATCAAAAATGCTGTTAGCTTCATAAATGCAAGAGAAATAGGTCAATCTTGTCGAAGGGAAAGCAGTATCATAGATATTGTCAGAATTTTGATGACAAATGGTGCTGATCCTAGTATTAAAAATAAGCGTGGGAAGGTGCCGGAACATGACAGTATAACTGAATTTCTAGAGGAAAGGTCAAGGTCAGGTTTAATACAAACACCAGGTTCTAGATTGAGTAATGTGAGTGATGAACCAATTGCAGGACCTTCCTGGTAACGAAACTAACTAAGCTTCACCTCCACTAGTGGAATGTTGTTCCAACTGCTGCTACCGTAGTTATCAATAGAAGCGCTCAGGTAATCTGTATCAAAGCGTACAGGCACATCAAATTCAAAGCTTGCAGTGATTACTACACCTTTTGCTGGCGGTCTGGTAAACATAATTTCTCCAGTTGAATAATTCATTGAATATTTTTCTGTCTCTATACCGTCTAGGTAAATTTTTATTGTATCATGTACTGGCTTTTTAATCGTTCGTGTATGCTTGTCTTTTCCGCTAACATAGGTTTTGATCAGTTGAAAAGTCGTTTTTTTGTCGTCTCCTATTCCAATTTCTTGATTGGTGGCTGTAAAGTCTGACCAATCTTTAAAACGAAACCCTATTGCTTTACCTTTTCGTGCGTTAAAAAATGTTATGAGTTCTGTTAGCTGCTCATTTGATCTGATTCCATAAGCTATGTTATACCTAGCACGCGCATGAGACCAGTTGATGTTGCGCTGTTCACAACCATTGTGGGTTGTGACAACATCAGTGGAAAATTCCGGTCCTCCAGTGGAACCGTAAGATATATTTTCTGGAAATCTCATTTCTGTAAATAACATATGCCCTCCTGAAAAATAAAGTTGAAATAATATGGCTGAAGAAGGTTTTGGAGGCGTTTCACATAGCAAACGACATCATGAAAGTGGCTGAAACTTTATACCACTAAGATAATATTTTAAACTGCTGCTATATTTATCACACCTATAGTTACTATACTTAAGTTCACTTGTACTGTCAAGCAAAAAAATAAAATTTTATGACAAACTGAAACTAGTCTTGTTTATGGCTTAATTCATCTACTTTTTCACGTAGCACATCCAAATCAGTTGCTCCTACAAACAGACTATCCCCAATTATTAAAAAAGGTGTGCCACCTACTCCTAGATTCCTTACTAAAAGTCTGCTGTTGTTTATCATCTGTTCAATTTTGTCCGCATTGTTTTTCATAGAGTCATTGAAGTCGTTTTCATTGATTCCTATGCTTTTCACTATACCTAATATATTTTCGTCTGAAAATTCTCCTTTATGGCCTAAGGCAGCATAGCGAAAATCAAAATATTTTCCTTTATCAATAAAATAGACAGCCAAAGCACTTTTTGCCGCCTTTAAAGAATCATTACCAAGTATTGGAGTGTCCCTAAAAATGTACTTAACTTTGCCGTCATTGATCAACTGTTTTACATCGTCCTTTATGGCTTTGCAATAGCCACAAGAATAGTCAAAAAACCCTACAGCTATAACATTGCTATTTTCATTTCCTGAGTAAGGGTAAGTGGAGTCAAATATTTCATTTTTGTACTGTAAGATTTTACCTTTAGTCGCGTTATTCCGAGCAGCATAACTACTTTTAATTGATTCTTCCCGGAGCGTTTTTATAATCTTATCAAAATTTCTACTTATATAGTTATCTAATCTCTCACCTATATACTCATCGTTTAGCACTTGGCTACGATTTGAGAGCCAATTATTTATTACTGGCAAACTTGCTATTACTATTATTAAAATCAATAGAAACGATATTCTAGACATACATTTATTAGAGGGCCTGCAATATAAAATTTTTAGTATCTGTATATTAAAAAAAGTATCTAATGTTAATATATAAAAACATTCATATCAAGTGTATTTTATAACCGGTTTTGCCGCAGGTGCAAACTTTACGCAAAGAAATTCAGGCACAAAACTCATCAGAAGATTTGATAATGCAAGTGGCCAAAGCACGCCAGGCTAGCCAACTATAAGATACTCCATCCTTTACCGCCGCATATAGCAACCGTAAACGCAGCGGTAAAAAAGTTGACTATTTCATAACCGCGGCATATAATGCTAGCAAACGCCGCGGTAAATTATATGAATGAACCAATAATTGGTAGGGAAAAAGAAGCAGCCATTCTAGAAAATAAGCTCCATTCCCAATCAGCTGAATTTATTGCTGTTTATGGTCGGCGTCGTGTGGGTAAGACATACCTAATAAAACAATTTTTCAGTAAACATGCCGATATTTTATTTGAACAGACTGGTCTTAATAATGGTACTTTGCAGGAGCAGTTTGCAATTTTTACACAGGCGTTATCAAATACTTTTTACAAAGGTGCAAGAATGGCTTTGCCTAAAAATTGGATGGATGCTTTGCAACAACTCGCACTTGCTATTGATAATAACACACATGAGAATGAACAAGTTGTTTTATTTTTTGATGAATTACCATGGATAGCTACAAAAAAATCTGGTTTTCTAAAAGCATTAGAATATTTTTGGAATACACGTTGGACATACCGAAAGAAACTTATCTTGGTCGTGTGTGGTTCAGCAGCTTCTTGGATGTTGGAAAATTTAATTTATAGTAAAGGGGGATTACATAATCGCATCACTGCAAGAATACCTTTGCAGCCTTTTAACTTACGTGAAACTAAAGAGTATCTGAGATATTTAGGGGTTAACCTTAACCACCAGCAAATATTGCAGCTCTATATGGCTATGGGAGGGATACCACATTATCTTAAGGAGGTAAGTAAAGGATTATCAGCAGCACAGAATATTAATGTGATCTGCTTTCAGGAGAACGGTTTGTTATTTGATGAATTTGATATGCTGTTCCACTCCTTATATGAAGAGCCAGAAACATATCTAAGCATTATTCGCGCAATTGCAAAAAAAACAAAAGGAATCAGCAGAAAAGAACTTATAGAAGTAACTAAAATCACTGAGGGTGGTTACTTAACTACTAGATTAAGGAGCTTAGAAGAAGCTGGGTTTATTGGCGGTTTTTTACCACTGAGCAAAGCAAAAAGAGGGGTATATTACAGAATAATTGACGAATATATATTATTCTATCTAACATGGATTAAACCGTTTAGGGAAGTAACAAAAAGGGCAATAATAAGTGATGCTCACTATTGGGAGTTAGCAATAAAGAAACCAGCTTGGCAAACATGGACAGGACAAACATTTGAAGCAGTGTGTTTTAAACATGCCAATAAAATTAGAAGAAAATTAAATATAGAGCATATAGCAGTCATATGTGGAGATTGGCAATATCACCCAGAGAAGAACAGTAAAGAATCTGGTGCTCAGATTGACTTAGTTTTTGATCGAGAAGATGGATGTGTAATGCTCTGTGAAATAAAGTATAGTAATAAACCTTATATAGTAACAAAGGAATTTGTTGAACAATTAAAGAGAAAAGAAACAGTTTATAGAGAAAAAACGAAATCAAAGAAGCAGATATTTTGGGTATTGATTGCTGCAAATGGGGCTTCTGAGAATCAATATCTGAAAGGTACAATACATCATGTGATTACGCTGGAGGACTTGTTTTGAGTTATGTACAACAACTTACGCGACTTTATCTCTGCTTTAGAAGAAAAAAAGGATCTAATTAGGATTAAAAAGGAAGTTTCAACAGTTCTTGAAATGACAGAAATTCACCGTAGAGTTCTGTCAAGCAAAGGACCAGCAATCATTTTTGAAAATGTCGTCACAGAAAACGGCAAAAATTCGATTCCAGTTTTAGTGAATTTATTTGGCACTATCGATAGGATAGCTTTAGGGCTGGGTATAAACCCTGGTGAACTAAGAGATCTTGGTAAACTTCTAGCATTCTTGCAGTCCCCTGAACCGCCAAAAAACTTCAAGGATGCTATGAAGATGTTTCCTCTTTTAAAAGTTGTGTTGTCGATGCGCAGTAAAGTCGTGAGCAAAGCTCCATGTCAAGAAGTGGTGCTAACTGGGGATGAAGTAGACCTCAATTTACTACCTATTCAAACGTGTTGGCCAAATGAACCTGCACCGCTTATCACCTG
>JAITFM010000061.1 GCA_031281335.1 Rickettsiales bacterium
TTTCTTTTATACCAAAAAGATATAAAAATTCTCTTTGAGTTAAAATCTCGCAGTCTACGTATTTCAATGAATCTCTTAACGATTGAAAGTTCACAAGTGCAGTAATATCGCTATTACCAACATTTTCAAGAAAGTTGGCGTACTTGTGTTGCTTTACCGATTGCAGAGTGCTCTTATACTCAGGATATACGTAGCCATAATCTATAATCAAGGCAGCTCCTTTGTTATTGTATATCTTTCCCTCAAGTCTTTTTATTATTTCAATTCCAGCCGAACATACTTCCACTACTGCGCCGTCGAAAAGTTTTCTGTTTGTCATCTGAGTAGCTGATACTGGGACACACGATTCTTTTTTCTGGACCCCAGTGTCAGCTACTTTGGATAACACCCCGTTATCCTGCTTTGTTACCCTATTTTCATACCATTCTCCGTCACGATACACAAACTGGTCTATTGGGAGGGCATCAAAAAATTCATTTGCTAGAAAAATGGTTGGTTGCTCTGGTAGGCTATCAATATTTTCGTGCCAGTTAATATCTAAGCTCTTTAATTTTTCCTTTTGTATCTCCCGTAAAGCAGGACTTACTTCAACTAGGTGGATCGACACTGAATCAAAAAAATCATTGTATTTTTTAGTGACTCTTATTATATCGTGAATAAGTGTTCCTTTACCTGGCCCAAGTTCAACCAGAGAAAATTTTGATGGCTTCCCTAATTTTTCCCATGTATGCATTACCCACACTGCAGTTATTTCACCGAACGATTGACTGATTTCAGATGCTGTAATAAAATCACCATCCTTGCCAAGTGGTAATTTACTCATATAATAGCCGTACTCTTTATGGTATAGAGCAGCATTCATGAAATCACTGATCGATATTGATCCTTGGCTTTTATCAATTAACTTGTGTATATAAGTGAGCATTATTAATAAATGTTTAACTATAGCATATCATGATATAAAGTATTAGAATATCTATGTGTGTAGTATAAACTTGAGAACTTATGGATAATAGTGCTTCAGCTATGGACAACCAAGATACCACCCTTACACATCAAAATGATGGTATTGAATACAAATTTGAAGGGGTTGTCAAATTTGTAGAAAATAAGGTTATAAGCGCTGATGGGTTGACTTTAGCAGAGGTATTTCAAGCTCTAGTTCAAATGTTAAATGGTGATCTAGAATTGGTAAAAAAAGTGCTAGCGTATGCTAATATTATGGCAAAGCATGGAATGAAGGTAGCAAAAGAATCGCAATTGAGCAGAGCTGATGTCCTTCGAGCTCTAGAAGGCAAAGAGAATGTCATCAGCAGGCAAGATTTCATAAAGAAACCACCCTCTACACCTGCTGTAAAACCAATCAAAAAGAAAAGTAGAGGTCTTTAGATGGCTGGTTCTATAAAAAAATTTACTGTGCAATGTGACTTCAAGGGACAAAGCTCGCCTTTTGCGATATACATAGGAAATCCAAAAAGTGACACTCATCCTATTTATCATCAAGATTCTTGGCTTGTAAAAGAGCGTGGAGGGAATGTCCCAAGTAAAGTAAAAGAAAGCTTGCAGAAATTATACAAATTGTCTCAGGAAAATGGAGTTTCTTTCCCAGAGCTATGTGCGTATGCCATTACTATAGTTAGTAATGATAAAAAAAATGACAACAAGAAATAGATCCCTTGCATTTCTGCCATAATGCAGGAGATCTAGCGAAGCAGTTTAATTCCTCAATATTTCATTTATAGAAGTTTTCGATCTTGTCTTTTCATCTACTTTTTTTATTATAACTGCGCAATAGGTTGAAATGTTATTTTTAGATGGGATAGATCCTGGTACCACTACAGAACAAGGCGGCACTTCGCCATAAAGTGCTTTATTTGTTTCTCTATCAATAATTTTTGTTGATGCTCCAATAAAAACTCCCATGCCTAAAACCGCTCCTTCTCTTATTATAACACCTTCAGCTATCTCGCTGCGCGCCCCGATGAAGCAATTATCCTCTATAATAACTGGAGAAGCTTGGATGGGTTCTAAAACTCCTCCGATCCCCACTCCTCCAGAAATATGGCAGTTTTTCCCCACTTGTGCGCAGCTACCAATCGTTGACCAAGTATCTATCATTGTGCCTGAATCAATATAAGCACCAACATTAACAAAACTTGGCATCAAAACAACATTTGTACCTATGTAGGCAGATTGACGGACAAAACACCCAGGAACTGCTCGAATTTTTGACTGGCGAAACCTTTCTTCATTCCATCCATCAAACTTATTGTTGATCTTATCACACCACCAATTGTTATTGCCTATTATTTTGCTCTCTTCAGTGAGAAAATGTAATAATATTGCCTGCTTTATCCATGTATGCACTACCCACTTTCCACCTGACAGCTTTTCTGCCACTCTAATTTTGCCACTGTCTAAGAGCTTAATTACCTCTCTAGTTATCACTTTTGCTGCTTTTTTTACACTGCGATCGCCAAGTTCATGCCTGTTTTTCCAGACATTTTCCACATCACTTTGTATTTTTTCTAGCTGCAGGTATTCCATTTATTACATATTGACAATAAGTTTATAGTTTTGTATAATTTGAGCTTATTACTACTCATGTGTAAGTGCTGTGAAAATACAATGCAACAATTGTACTAAAACTTACTTAGTATCCTCCGAGCAAATAGGCAAGCTTGGAAGGAAAGTAAAGTGTACAAACTGCAACCATACATGGCATGAATACTTACAAGAATCAGACGAGCTGCACACTACGGGTATACAAGAAAAAAAAGTTGGCGGAAAGAGTTTTTTAGTGTTTACTACTTTGGCTTTTGCTGTAGTAGCAGGATTTTGTACCGCAATAGCTAATCCTAGGGAAATGGATAAGGTATACAAAACGATCGGTTCGTATAAGGATTCAATAAGCTACAAATTAGGGTATAAGAAAAAGCAAACTGATAGCCCGAATATAAAAAGGCTTGCTGCAAGTAAATTTTATCAAGACTATCTTTTTTTAACTAGTTTAAGATCTAGTTAATGTGACATTAGATCTCTTGCATTATGGCAGAAAGCAGATTATATAATAGATAAATATTTCTTGTATTCCAGCCTGGGTTAGTTTATCCTTTAAGTAAGAGTTACCTAGGGGGCATAGCTCAGTTGGTAGAGCATCTGTTTTGCACGCAGAAGGTCAGCGGTTCGACCCCGCTTGCCTCCACCATATAATATTTCACAAAATGCGCCACAATAGTTCACTTTATAGCTCAAACAACCTTCTAATACCAAACCTCAATGGATAAATTAAAAAAAATCGCTTTTTGCCTAGGGGTTTAGCGAATTTATGATGCGCTCTATTTGCCTTCACAATGACGAGTTGGCATCAGAAAAAGTTCCACCTTATTTCTTTAACCTTGTAATGATGTTCTCTCTGCCGATAAAAATTAATAGTTTAGCGAGTTCTGGACCTGTTTTTGTCCCTGTTAGGGCTAAACGTAGCTGCATAAACAAGTCTTTTGCCTTTATATCCACTGTCTGTTGAATAACTTTGACCCACTCTGACAATGTGTTCTCATTACAATCACCTTGAGGCAATGCATTGAGAGCAACTTTTGCAAATTCCTTATCGAGAATTACAGGTTCTATATTGGACTTACATATCTGCCACCACTTAGCTACCTCAGAAAATCTTTCTATATTGCTTCTTATAAAATACCAAAACTCCGAAGAGTTCACTCCAATTTGATTTAAACGCTCTTCCACCACTGCAAATGACATTTGTTGTAGAACTTTGCTATTTAGCTTATA
>JAITFM010000088.1 GCA_031281335.1 Rickettsiales bacterium
ATTTTGAATTTGCACAGAAATACGATTTGCCGATTATTCCTGTAGTTCGTGAAGAGGGTGCACAAGCCACAGAGACCTTAAAAGAAGTATATACCGGCGATGGGGTAATGTTCAACTCCGAATTCTTAAACGGATTAACTGTCAGTAAAGCAAAGGAAGTAGCCATTAAAAAGCTTGAAGAAAAAGGAATAGGCAAAAAAACGATAAACTATCGTTTACATGATTGGGGAATTTCAAGGCAACGTTATTGGGGATGCCCTATACCTATTATATATTGTAAAGATTGTGGAACTGTGCAAGTGCCAGAAAGAGACCTTCCTGTAGCTCTGCCAACGGGTGTGGAATTTAAAAGCGGTGGCAATCCGCTTGATAAACATCCAACATGGAAGTTTGTTGATTGCCCAAAATGCGGAAAGCAAGCAGAGCGTGAAACTGACACATTCGACACCTTTTTTGAATCTTCTTGGTATTTTGCTGCATTTTGTAGTGAAAATAAGTCTATCAATAAGGATGCGTGTAATCGTTTTATGCCTGTAGATTATTATATAGGTGGAATAGAACATGCAATTTTGCACTTGCTTTACTCACGATTTTTCTGCCGCGCTTTAACCAAATGTGGTTACCTTGATATTAAGGAGCCTTTCTCTACTTTAATTACTCAAGGAATGGTTTGCCATGTAACTTACAAAGATGAGAATGGTAAATGGCTTTTTCCTGAAGAAGCAAAGGAATTGGCGGCACAAGGTGCTGAAGTTCAAGTTGGAAAAGTCGAGAAGATGAGTAAATCAAAAAAGAATACAGTTGACCCAAATTTTATCATAGAAAAGTACGGTGCTGATACTGCTCGCTTGTTCGTATTATCTGACACTCCTCCAGAGAAAGATATGGAATGGTCCGATGATGGCGTAGAAGGTTGTTCTCGCTATATAAATAAATTGTGGCGCATGGTAATGCAATTCAAGCCTGTCATCCCAGTGCGTGACACTGGGATCCAGAAAGAAGACATATTGTCACATGCTGAAGTGACACCAAACGAAAGTGTTACAGGTAAACTTTTAGAATACAGAAAAAAAATACATAAGCTCTTGCACGGACTTACAGACGACTTGGAAAGCTGCAGATTAAACTGTGTAGTGGCAAAATTCCGTGAAATGACAAATTTAATAGCTGAAATAGATGTGAAAAATGGAAAATCTCTTATTGATGAAGGTATATGTATACTAATCAGAGTAATAGAACCGTTCATACCACACCTGGCTGAAAACTTATGGCAAGAAATAGGAGGCGAAGGTATGCTATATCTAAAGCCTTGGCCACAAGCTACCAAATCATTACTGATTGATAATGTGGTAACTGTTGCAGTTCAGATCAATGGAAAATTGCGTGCAACAATCGAGGTGGCAGTCGACTTATCTCAAGAAGAATTAAAGAAAATAGCAATAGACTCTGTGTCCAATAGGATTGATCAAAGCAAAGTTCGCGCTATATATGTTGTACCAAATAAGATAGTAAACATAGTTGTATAAAAATCTGAGTAGCGATCCTTAATTTCATAGTTATACTTTTTTTTGACATGTAGTTATACCTTTTTAAATATAAAGGTTATATACTTGTGCATTATATATATTTTTTTTGTATGAGGAGTTATATGAAAATGAAGAGATTATGCGCTTAGCTGTGTTACTCACCTCATCTTTAGCGAGTGCAGCGGGTGATGTAGTGGCTAGTTTAGAAAGTCAGTATTACGCAGGTTTAAACTTTGGTGCTGGATGGGGTGGTGGCTTTGTAGTGAAACCTAGCGTCGTCTTTGGTTATCACTATGACCAAAATTCTAAATTTGAACTTGAGGTTCTCAGTAACATTAACAACATTGCTAGTAAAGACAGGGTAGTAGGAGCTAGCTTATTGGCAAACTACCGCTTCTATCCTGACCTTGATATCGACCCTGTTAAACTATACGTCAGTGGAGGTTTAGGTGGATATCTCCAAATAGTACCTTTTGGCTTTGGTAAAAAAGCAGAAGAATCTGTTCCCCCCGAAGAAGTGAAGGAAGGTAAAAATGGAAAAGATGATAAGCCTCCTGAAGAGGTGAAGGAAAATGAAGAGCCTGAACCTGAGCCAAGTACAGAAGGTGGAGCTATAAGTGGAACTGTTCCAGGTATTTATGGTACAGAGCTCCCTGGTCAATCTTTAGCAGACAAAATACTGGGTTCTATTTCCTATAAACTAAAGGTTGGTGTTGATTATGAAATCACTCCACAGATAGTTGGCGCGGTTGGCTACCGTAGGCGGGCAACTGGGTGGTTTAAAAGCGAAACGGATACCAGATGCAACTTTAGAGGTAGGAATTCGTTATAATTTTTAGATATATTTTTAGTATTTATGTAAAAAAGAGATTGAAAATGTACTTCTCACATAACTTAGGCTAAGCAGAAAAAAAGGCAAAGAAACCCCGTTCAGAAATACCCTTGCTGTTATAGTAGCAGGGCTGACGAAATTTGTCAAGTAGTTTTTTTGTTTCCATGACCTAGGTAGCTATTTGGGCAACAAATACTAGACCTTATACCTCTTGCCCTCAAATTCGCATAAATCATGAATTATGCACGTTTCACACGAGGGTTTTTGTGCTTTGCAAACATATCTACCGTGCAAAACCAGCCAATGATGAGCATAAAGCAGGTATTTCTTTGGAACTACATTTAAAAGAGATTGCTCCGTTTTAAACACATCTTTTTCTTTCACAAGCCCCACTCTATTGCTCACTCTAAAAACATGAGTATCAACCGCCAATGTTGGAACGCCAAGCCCTGAATTTAAGAACACATTAGCGCTCTTTCTCCCTACTCCTGGTAAAGACACCAAATCGTCAAAATTTGCAGGAACTTCGCTATTGTACTGCTCAACTAATATTCTGCTGAGCTCAATTATGTTTCTCGCCTTGGAATTATACAAACCGATGCTGCTTATGCGTTTCCTCAGCTCGTTTTGCCCCAATTTTAGCATCTTTTCTGGCATATCGGTGATGCTAAATAGTTCTTTTGTAATTTTATTAACGCTCACATCGGTCGTCCGCGCTGACAAAACTATCGCAACCAGCAATGTGAAATGATTGGTGTAATTTAGCTCTATTTTTGGTATAGGGTTTGATTGCTTGAATTTTTCAAATATCAATTCTACTTTTTTTGAGTCCATTTCATTTATAACATCTTTTTTAAGAAAAGAACCCCTCCTTCCCATCATATAAATACAACTTATCCATTCTCACCACGTCAAAGCCATTTTCTTCAAGTTTGACTAGCAGGCTATTTATATCACTATTTGTAATAGTTTTCTTTTCATTATTTGCAATAAACCTGCAGGTTATTTGATCACTTAAAGATTTTGGACTTCCCGGCCAAATTGCAAGCCCTTTTGAGTATATTGCTATAATTTTCGGATTGCTCGATTCAAATAACTTCACTATTTGATCAAAATCAGCCGACTTACTCCAGGCAAGTGTTATATCGCTACCAACCAGCTTTCTAACTTTGTAGTCCTGCTTACAGTCATCTTGCGTTTTATTCACTCTACTATCTAAGCCACTGCCAATTATAAGCTCAGATAACGTTGTGGGTTTTTTCCCTAGATTATCTATAACAGCTTCTGCAAATTCTTTGGTACCAACTTTCTGCTTACTCCTTTTCTCCTTATATAAATCGGCAGTGTGTACTCCATCCTCCAAAGTCTTCAGCCACGCATCGTAAATTAGTTTTGCAGTGTCTACTTGACCCATGTAAATTAGCATATGCACTGCAGCATTTAAAAGCCCTGAAGGATTAGCCATGCTTTTTCCTGCAATATCAGGAGCAGAACCGTGCACTGCTTCAAACATTGCGTATTCACTCCCTATATTGCTACTTCCGGCTAACCCTACAGAACCTGAGGTCTGTGCTACTATATCTGATAATATATCACCATACAAGTTCTCAGTTACTATAACATCGAAATTCTCGGGTTCTGTGGCAACACGTGCCATTCCAATATCAACTATATAATGTTCCGCCTTTATATCCGGATATTCTTTTGCAACATGATCAAACGCTGCATGGAAAGTGCCGTCGGTCATTTTCATTATGTTATCTTTAGTTAGGCAAGTTACTTTCTTTCTGTTGTGTTTTTTCGCGTATTCAAAAGCGTACCTACATATCTTCTCTGAACCGGACCTAGTAATAATTTTAGTACATTGGTAAGAGTCACCAGTGAGTCTATGCTCGATTCCTGTGTAAACATCCTCTTCATTTTCGCGTATTACAACGACATCAAACTTATCGAACTTATTTTCTATAACAGGATGGTATGAAATACACGGTCTGATGTTTACATATAGCCCTAGATTTTTTCTCAGCGCAACATTTAAGCTTTTGTGACCTTTACCTTGAGGAGTTGTTGTTGGAGACTTAAGTAATATCTTTGTCCTTTCAATAGACTCCCAGCCACTTGGAGAAATCCCGTGAGACCATTCCTTATTATAAACACGCTCTCCTATTTCAATAACATCTACCGAGATTTTTGCTTCTGCTTCGTGCAATATCGACAGCACCGCTTCCATAATTTCCGGTCCGATACCGTCACCATATGCAACTGTGATTGGTGTTGACATAACTCTCCTAACTACAAATAATTTAACGTTAATTCAAATAATAGAGTGGCACAAGTAGCTAATATTTCCCAAATCAGCATATTTACGGTTATTTAATAACGTGCTCTTATACTAATCGGTAAAATATTAGGTGGGGCGTATGGATACTGAAGCGAGTGTTAAAGTAAATTATGTAGGATTTACAAGGCGTACTGTAGCAGCAATGCTTGACTGTATCATATACTTATTGTTACGCTTATATTTTTAGGTAAGGATGATTTTCTTCAAGCATTAAAACAACAGGAAGCAGAGACATTAGTAGAAGAATTTTTTGGAACAATCATAATATTGGTACCATTCACAGTATTACAAATATTAATGATAACAAAGCTTGGTGGTACTCCAGGAAAGTTGTTGTGTGGCATACGTATTAAAGACGCAAACACATTTAAAAATGTTACTCTAGTGCAAGCAACAATAAGATGTGTTCTTCAGGAAGGCATTTCAACTCTTTATAATTTTCTGACTTATTTACTGCCCGATTATGTTTCTGTATGCCTTTTTATTATACTAATTTTAGTTTTAATGTTTGCAATATTCGACCAACGCAAACAAACATTTTACGATAAAATTGCAAAAACAGTAGTAATTGATTATAAACCTGAAAACTAACTTCTCTTTACAATTTACGGATATTTAACAACATACTTTTATACTAGTTACGTCATCATAGAACGTGGAAAGTATATGATACTGAAATAAGTTACGCCGGAATTCTGAGGCGAGCTTTAGCAAGTGTGATCGACGGTGTTTTATGGGTAACAATAGTACTTGTTACAAGTTTCTTTCTATACCTTCTACATCATTCATCTACATCATACAATGATACAGATGATACTTATAAAGCAGTTATCCGTACAACAATTACTACGGTAATAGTACCAGTATGTATGATGTTTAATATGCTAATGACAACAAGACTTGGCGGCACTCCAGGGAAATTACTGTGCGGCATATATATAAAAGACGCAAATACATTCACAAATATTACCCAAGTGCAAGCATTAACTAGGTATACCTTATCTAAAATTCCTGTCTTATTTATACTGAA
>JAITFM010000113.1 GCA_031281335.1 Rickettsiales bacterium
AATTCCAGAAATGAAGGCAATGCTACTTACTGTAGTTAATAATGTAGCACATCCAAACCGGAATGCTTTCTTATAATTAATAGCGCCAAATAGTTTTCTAATACCACTGTCAGGATTAACAAGGTCTATTGGTTTTTTGCCACTCTTATCCTTTGAATCCGGATCAGCACCTCTCCTTAAGAGCAATTTCGCGATTTCAACACTACCAGTTTCATAATATTTGCTACACAAGTAATGCAATGGTGTTCTACCTTGATTATCCTGTATATTAGGACTAACACCTTTATCTAAAAGTAATTCTACAGCTTTATAACGATCAATATCGCCATGACTATTAATAATACAATGGAGTAACGACTTGCCTTTTTGATCTTTTATATTAGCACCATGCTCCAAGAGCTGTTTTACAACACTATCACACCCCTGAGAATACGCTTCATGCAATGGAAATACACCATCCCCATTGCGTACATTAGGGTCAGCACCATGTTTCAAAAGTAGTTCTGCAGCACTATAATGCTTTTGAGAAAGCGCTGCATGCAGTGGAGTGTCACCACGTTTATTTCGTACATCGGGATTTGCTTCATGCTCCAAGAGTAGTTCCACAACGCCGTTATGTCCTTTGTAACACGCTTCATGTAGTGGAGACTCATCATATTCATCTCGTACATCAGGATCCGCACAATGCTCCAAGAGCAGTTTTACGGCTATATCATGCCCTTTATAAGACGCTTCATGTAATGGGAATTTACCGTATCTATTTCGTATGTTAGGATCAGCACCATGTTTCAAAAGTAGCTCTGCGGTACTATAATGCCCCCAAAAAAGTGCTTCATGCAATGGAATTTCACCGTTTTCACCTTGCATATTAGGATCAATACCTCTTTCTAAGAGCAGTTTTACAATGTTATCACGTCCTTTAGAACACGCCCTATGCAACAGGAATTCACCATCTTTACCTTGTATATTAGGATCTGCGCCATGTTTCAAGAGCAGTTCTACAATGTTATCATGCTCCAGATAAAATGCTTTATATAGTGGAAGTTTACCATCATAATATACATTAGATTAGCCTTATGTTTTAAAAGTAGTTCTACGATACCACAACGCCCTCAAGAAAGCGCTTCATGCAATGGAATTTTACCATTTTTACCTTGCATATTAGGATCAACACCTCTTTCTAGGAGCAGTTTTACAATGTGATCATGTCCTGCAGAACACGCCTCATGTAACAGAGACTTACTCTTTTCATTCTGTACATCAAGACTTGCACCATGCTTCAAGAGCAGTTCTACAATGTTACCATATCCTAGATAACACGCATTATGTAAGGGAGACTCAACAAATATATCATATATATTAGGATCAGCGCCATGTTCCAAAAGCAAGCTTACAAGATCGAAATTGCCGGAAGAAATAGCAAAAAATAACGGTATACCATTTTGAAAGTGCTTTTCATTAATGTAATCACAAAATCTTTCATACTGATTGCTCTTGAACTTAGAAAAGAGCTTTTTGAGAAATGCTATATCTTGCCTTAAAAGAGCTGTATGTAAATAAAGCTTTAGATCTTCAGGAGAATTAATCTCATCTAAATTTTCGTCGGTTGGATTTGTAACCTCTTTTGCATCTTTCCCAGTAAAAAATTTATATGCGGCACCTAGCTCTTTAAATTTTTCTTCATTTTGCTCTTGCACATCCTCACTTTCACCTAAATGTTTATCAATATAATATTGACGAGCTAAATATGCTATTGTAATTTCTCGCTTACTGGGATTATCATTTGAATTAAAACCTAATATCTCTAAAGCTTCTTTCCTGTTCATAGTCACCATTCCTTACTTTAACCACATTTTAAGCTAAACCTAGCTTTTAATTATTGAACTATACTCATGCATTTTGCAACTGTTGACTTTTAAAAAACTCTGCCCTAGCTTCAGTAAACTCAGTTGAGGGTTCTGAAAAGAACATAATTTTTATTGCGTGGTACGCACAATAAAATGCAACAGCAGCCGCAGCTGTTGCAAGGATAATAAATCCAATTTTATCTGCTTTTCTCCAATTTCCAACTGCAGCTTCAACTGCGCAACCAACACTCAGAAATGAAAGAGTCACCGCGCTACCAGAGTGTATCAACACCATATTATAATCAATGGCACCAAATAACTGTCCAACTTTACTGTCGTGTTTAGCATAATCCACTGGTCTTTTATTGGACTTATCTTTTGCATTAGGATCAGCACCTCTCCTTAAAAGCAATTTTGCAATTTCAACACGATTGTGAATGCTATCTTCCAATAAGTAATGCAACAGTGTTTTACCTTGACTATCTCCTGTATCAGGATTAGCTCCATGATTTAATAGTAGTTCAGTAGCTTTGTGACAAAAAACGCCATCACTATTATTAATAACACAGTGTAATGATGATTTGCCTTCTCGGTCTTTTGTATTAGGATTAGCACCATACTTTAAAAGTAAACTTATGGCCTTAATCCTTGACTCATGTTTGTAACTTATATGCCCAAGCGCGAAATTTAATGGTATATTGCCACAAGTGCCTTCTGTATTCAAATAGTTAAATTTATCATCATTTTTTACTGTCTTTAGCAGCAACTCCAGAAAATCTAGTTTATCGTCGTTAATGGCTGATATTACAAGGTCCGAGAAAACTTCTGCCTGATCTTCTTGACCATCAGTAAGAAATTTACATGCTTCTATTTTCTCTGAGAGGTTCTCTATGCTATCCTTATGTAATTTTTTAAGTCGCTGCTTAACTTGACAAACAATGTTAGGACCAGAAGGATCATCTGATATTTCCAATACTTTTAAAGCTTCTTCTTTATTCATGGCAACTACCCCTTACTAATAGCGAACTATATTTGAGCTTGGGCATAACACAAAATTTCAAAAAGTCAAATTTTTTATGTTAAGCTGAACCCATTGCACAATTTCATGTGATATAGCTAACGAGTTTCAAGGCTGAAAAAAGGCAAAAGAAGCCCCGTGGGTGGCTTACTTCAAAATATATTGGTAGCTAACTCGTTTTTGAGCTGTACAATTTCAGCCTTAAGAAGACCAGTAGTTTGAGCTATGATATCAATAGAAACTCCTGCTTTAAGTAGGTTTTTAGCCACTTCAATGTCCCTTTCTCTTCTGCCTTCTTCTCTCCCCTCCGCTCTGCCTCTTTCTTTGCCAATTTGGATGCCTTCTTGTCTGCCTTTTTCAGTAGCATCATCAAGTTTTTGAGCGAGGACAGCCTTCTCATCACGAATACGCTTGATCTCTTGCTCGTAAGCTATAAATTCTTTTTCTGACCAGTTGAATCTATTTAGCTCCTCATATGCTTTTTTGATTATTACGTCACTTC
>JAITFM010000116.1 GCA_031281335.1 Rickettsiales bacterium
AAACTTCTGGTTTTTACCCATACAAGCTGAAACGCGCTTATAAGTCGTTTAAGACATCACCCAACGCCGGATTTTAAAATAGAGAGTGGAATAACTAGCTACCTCGGGGTTTTATTGTCTTTTTCTTCTGCCTGGTAAATTTCTTAAATATTATAGCTTAGACTAGTTGCGCTTAAAAGCAGCTAAATTGCAGCGTTTAAGGCATAAAAACGCCAATACTGAAAATAAATACCGACCAGGGCTTCTTTTGCTTTTTTTTTTCGTTTGGTAAATTTCTTAAATATTGATAGCTAAGAAAATTTAGGTTAAATAAATGTTGCAATTCATGAACGAACATTTATTTTTACAATAAATGGTGTCATCCCAGCATCCCTTCTTCTGTCATCCCAGCGCGTGACGCTGGGATCTAATTAACGAGGGTCTACTTCAGTGATCCTATGATTTTTGACCATAGGATCCAATCTAAAAAGGCCTGGATTCCAGCGTCACGCGCTGGAATGACAAGAAAAGTGTACCTACAAGAAAGGTGCGCGGAATGACATGTGGAGTGTCATCCAAATAACTTAAATCCAATCCCAAGAAAGTGGTTCATTTTCGTTGGTTGGAATATCAAAGACTGGTTTTGACATTACGCCTCTTACAGCGCCTTGGAAACTCTGATCTTCAGCATTAGCCTGAATTTTAGTACCATTTTTGAAATCGGGGATTTGTGCAAGTTGTTCCCCTAATGTTTTATTATCAGTACTTTTAACATCCAACACCGCTGTTCCTAATTTACCTTTATTTGTATCATTCAGTAATTGAGTAGCTACACCATCGTGTAAAACTTTTTTACCTGCTACAGCATCTTGTAAGGCTTTAAGGTTTGCTAAAGTGCTTGTTACAGCACCTCGAAATCCCTCATCAGCTACTACAGCTGTTTTTAAGGCTAAATTGCCTGCTACAGATGTTTGAAAGGTTTCATTACCTGCAAGGGCTGTTTCCAGTGTAGGATTAGCGCCATCTTTTTTTACATCCAATACCGCTGTTGCTAATGTAGTTTTATTATCATCATCAAGTAATTGAGTAGCTACATCTGATGCAGTTGCTGACCCTAGGCCTTCACCCTCTAGGAAGGCTTTTGCTGTTTTTACACCCTTATTATTATAATTTGCTTCCTTTGTGGTATCACTGAAGGCTTTTCCAAATTCCTCCACTAAAATTGATTTTTTGCCATCTTTTGCACCAAGTATAGCTCCTGCGACATCTTTGTCTGCTGCTTTTTCTTTAAGAACTGATGTACCAGATGTGCCGCTTCCGACGGTAAGTATTGCAGTTGCGAGTTCTTTTGTGGCATTTGAACCATTAGTTTTGACAAAAGAAGATTTTTCGGCTAAGAAATCTTTAGCTGTCTTTAGACTACTAGGGGTCTCAGAATTACCATATACTTTTTCAGTAGTCTCATCAGTTTTCTCAAGAAATGTCCCTAATTTCTCCACTAAAATCGATTTTTTGCCAGCTTGATCTGATGTTGCACTAAGTACTTTCTCTGCAAAGTCTTTGTCAATATTGGTACCATCTTTTTTAGCAAACTTGCCTCCTAGTTTAGTCTCAGCGATGTTTTTATTTGAGTTAGTAGGATCTGTCGCATCAAATATAGCTTCAGCAACAGGCTTTTTTGCCGCTTCCTCTGCAAGAATTGTTTGACTATTAGGAGTGTCAGCGTTCTTTGTAGCAAACAATTTACCTATAATATTGCCAAGACTATTTATTTTGGATGCCTTTGTATCATCTGCTCCTTGATATTCGAACGCTACTGTGTTCAGCAGGGTACTTAATAGAGTACCTAACTCGATATCCTCACTAACAGATAGTTTAGAAGCAGATGAAGCATCCAGAATATATTTGTTACCTCCACCGTCTTCGTAAACTATAATTTTAGCTTCACTTAGATCTTTTGTATTAGTTGCTTTATCTTTTTTAAAACTCAAACCAGCCGGCATATCACTCTCCATTAATTATAAAAAACCATAAGATGCATGAAAAAAGTGTAATTTCCTTAAATGCTAGATTTTACATAAGTCCCTTTGTCATTCAAGTAGTCTAGGAGATATAAGTGTCACGCGCTGGAATGACAAAGTTATGGGTGTCATCCCATCCGTCCTTTGTATAGTGGAAACAGTATATATAAAGCCTACTAACGCTTATATTTCTGTAAAGCAAAAAATTTTAGTGGGGCGAGCGACCAGGATCGAACTGGCGACATTCAGTACCACAAACCGACGCTCTGCCAACTGAGCTACGCCCGCCAAAGTATAAAATTTCTGATACATCAGCACAGAAAGTATAAAATTTCTAACATACCAGCGCAAAAAGTCAATTGACTATTTAAGTAGATTCTTTTATTTCAAACTGTATTATAGTTATATGTAAAATGGTGGGGTTCCTAAGATGTACAGCCCCACAATTCCTCCTTTGATGGTGTTTTTTCTCACACTTTGTCATACTTTCTGGGACCAAACTCTCTACTTTCTGCTTAGCATATCCATCAAATCAGATTCTTTGAGTTTGCTGTGGTCGACTTTGCTGAATTTGTTTACCATCGTGCTCATTTGGTTATATTGCTTAACTAAGAGATTAACATCCGGCACACTCGTTCCAGAACCTTTTGCAATTCTAAGCCTCCTCTTGCCATTTAGAATATCTGGATTTCGCCTTTCTTTTTCAGTCATCGAATTTATGATAGCTATATATTTTTTCACTTTGCTATCATCTGGCACTCCGCTACTTAGCTTTTTTGTAAACGAGCTTGGGATGAACTTCATTATATTGCTGATGCCATCCATTTTATTCAGAGTTTTTAGCATTCCTACCAAATCATTCAGGTCAAATTTACCTTTTTTTACTTTCTTTTGCAGTTTATCGATTTCTTCCTGACCAACAATTTCGGCAGCTCTTTCAACCAACGAGACGACATCACCCATATCAAGTATCCTTTTTGCGATTCTATCTGGGTAAAAGTCATCGAGGTTACTTAGCTTTTCACCACAAGCAATGAATTTAATTGGGCAGTTGGTTGTCATTTTCATAGAGAGGGCAGCACCACCACGTGCATCGCCATCAATACGAGTGAGAATAATACCAGTCACGCCTATTGTCTCATTGAATGATTTGGCAATATTCACTGCATCTTGGCCGATCATCGCATCGGCTACTAAAATAACTTCTGCAGGTGAGGCTATTTCTTTCACCGCTTTCAATTCATTCATCATATTTTCGTCGATATGAAGCCTACCCGCGGTATCTAGTATCAATACATCATAGTTATCGTTCTTTGCTGCTGCCAGTGCCCTTTTTGTAATTGCAATAGGCTTTTCATCTATCGCTATAGGTAAGGTTTGTACGTCTATTTGTTTACCGAGCACCTCAAGCTGTTTCTGGGCAGCCGGCCTGTAAATATCCAAAGAGGCAAGCATTACTTTTTTCTTCTGTTTTTTTAGCTTTAAAGCAAGCTTTCCTGAGGTGGTTGTTTTACCTGCACCTTGCAAACCCACCATCATAATTATAGCAGGAGGTTTAACTGCGAGATTTAAATCACTTTTTTCCGGTCCGAGAATTGCAACTAAATTATCCTGCACAATTTTGATTATCATTTGTGCTGGAGAAACACTTTTTATGACTTTTTCCCCTATGACCTTATCTTTAATGTCATTGATGAATTTTTTTGCAACTTCAAGCGAAACATCAGCTTCAATTAGGGCTATACGTATTTCACGCATAGCAAGGCTGAAGTCATCTTCGGAAATGATTGACTTTCCCCTGAGCTTGTTGAATACAGAATTTAAACTCTCGGTTAATGATTTAAACATAACAGTACTAGTAGAACACTCATCAAAAAAAGAGAAGAAGCTGAAACGAAACTCACTGAGTTATAACTTAGCACTTCTTTAAGTTTAGTAGTATTATTAGAGTATAGACTGACAAGCGAATTAGTCAAGTTTTGCAGTGCGCTAGCAGACATCTTTCTCATTTTGAAAACTAATTTATTGAACAGTGAAACAACGTAGGGTATGAGAGCTCTGAAAATCCAGTCGATATCCATTTTAAAATTTATTCTTGGCAGAAATAACTTGCGTAAGGGGATAAACAACAAGGTGGCACATAGTAATGAACTAAATTGCGACCAGATATTTTGTGTGTTGTACGCAAGATTAAAAATCGCAGGTTTGTTGTAAATAGGTAAATAAGGATTGCCAACAATTACGCATATAAATGCTAAAATAATCATGACTATTTCCCCCCCTTCCTCTGCTGAAGGTTTTGACTTGCTTTTGGCAATAAATATGTAGTAAAGAAATTTAAGTCCCACGCTTAGATAGAGCAATAAATTCAGAATTTTGTGTAAGTTTTCGTACAATTCTAAATCAGTACCATTCATTTTAATTTCAGCTGCAATGTATGATTTGCTAATAAATCCAGCAGTTCCAGGAAATGCAGCCATTGTGAGTATTGCGATCAAAGCATACATTCCTTCTACTGACATGAGTTTGCTCGCTCTATTAAAATTCACCACTTTTGTCCGCAAGATAATCGTGTTGGCAACAGCAATGAGCAATAGTTGGTAGGCAATGGAAAAAATTATGTTGAGAGCAAGTAGTAGTACAGCATTTTCCAAGCGGCTAAGCAGACTCCCTGTCATAATTAATATGCCCATTTGCCCTACAACATTGTAGGCTAAAAACCTACGGATGTTTTGTTCAAGGGAAGCAAATATAATACCATAAATAGCAGTGATAGCGCCCAAGAATGCTAATATTTCAGCATAATCTTGCCAAAGGTTGTAAGTATGCAGGAGTGCTACTAAAAAAGAAACCTTGGTAGTAAATAGGGAAAGGTATGACGCACCATGTAATGATGCAGCAGGGTATGTATCAACAACCCAGAATGAAAAAGGGAAACAAGCGCAATTTATTAATAGACCTATGATTATCAGATTAGAACTTTGGGTTGCTAACCCTGCTGTTAGTACAACCCCAACGAAAAAGTGTACGCAAGCATACCTTACTGCAGGTCCATTATCTTTGCTGCCGGCTGCGATAATAAAAGATGCACTGATGGCCATTAATTCACAGAATATCACAGCCAATGTTATCTGCTTAGATAATATTGCACACAATGAACTGATAGTATAAGCAAAAAAGGATAGCATTTCCGAAAAGCTTAAATTTTTTGCTGGTAGAACAATTAGAAATGCAGCTAATAAAAAAGATATCAATATGATGCGAAAAGATAAATCAAAATTTAGAACAGGATAAGACCAATTCAATGTGGTGTCCAAATTCTCAGGTAAATTTAGTACTACAACTACTAATATAGATAGCAGAAATAACAGCGAAAATTTATAAGGTTGCACGACAATTTAAGTCAATATGGTTTATACTATCTCAATGAATAAATAAAATCAATTTACATGTATTAACCACTAATTAAACTAATTATCATATAATTATATCAGGGTTAGGGGGTTACAGGAACCCGGTCAGATTAGGTTTTTAATCTAACCTGACCGATAGCTTTAATAGTGAGGTAAGCCTTAATATAACACGTCCAATTTATAGTACTACATTCGTGCATAATCTATTTGAAATTTGTGCACGAGTGTTAGTAAATTATTTACTTTTTGAAATAAAGCTCAGCATTAATTTTTTACGGTTAGCACAAAACTAGTTATTTCCTTATTTTATATTACCATGCTATAATATCTATTATAGCATAAAGTTATTAATAATATGTATATTTTAGCATATTAGATGAAGGTTCAGTCTGACAGCCTGGCATCATCCAAGTAGCTGGCATCCAAGAAATTTTGCTTGTAAGTAAGCGCGCTGAGTTAGTGAACGTAAAAGTAGCGAATCTTGTGTTACGCTGGCTAGGTTTTCCCACGCCATACGGTTTTTTGAATCGTCGGCTAGTTACATTTACTGTTATATAACTTAATAATTAAGTATTTTCATTGACTTATTAACTACTTTTGTGTATTATTATATTATTAGTAGTTTATATCAAAACATTAATAATGAATGGCTCTACATCAGAAGAAAAGAAAAATCCAGTAGTTACGCTAAAAGCTCAGGCAGAGAAGTTTAATTTTAGTATGTTAAGGGCTGGTGAAGATAATGCTAAGGCAAATTCTGGTTATCAGGCGTATAAAGACATTGATAGAATGAATTTTGTTATTCAGAATAAAACCATAACAAAAGAGTTTATTAACGAATTATATAATAAATATGATGCCCTTGTTGAGAGTAAGCAGTACCGTGAGTTTGCAAAAGAAGTTTTCAAGGAAATGTTCAAATATGCTGGAGCAGAAGTTCCAAGTGACCCTATCTTAGAGGAACTGGTCACCAACTGTAATCAAGCAGGATATGAAGGTGCTTTATTTACGCAGAATGGCTTTAAACTTAATAAGTATAGTTTAATGTTATTAAACCCTGTAGAAAAAGCGATAAATATTAACTGCGCTGATATAAATCACATAACAGTAAAATCTGATATGATAATACCTATAGTTAAATCTGATGATCCAGAAGAAGCTTACCGGATAAATAGCTCACTAGAATTCACACTTGAATCTCAAGATAGAAAAGATAGTGTAACATATAAAGATGGTAAATTATCACTTACTATTCCTGAGGAGCTAAAAGACTACCCAGTTGTTGATGAAATGCAACAAAGTAAAAGTTTATTTGATGTCATTAAAGAAATTTTTTTCCAATTGATTGAGAAAGTTTTTGGCCATACTAATGATATAAAAATAATAGAAGAGAACGATGTGATTACAATGGCAGGCAGCTTTGGTAAGTCATTGAAAGTAAAGAGTACACTAAAAGAAGTCAAGCCAATAATGAGTGGCATTGAGGCTACCCGGGACAAATAGTAGTAAAAAACTGCATCTAGTCAAAAGAGAGTGAAAATTCTTCTACATAATCAATCACTTCAGAACTTGGAATTTGATTTTTAAACCAAGTGTACTGGCGCTTTGCGTAGTGCCTTGTGTTTGTTTGAGCAATTTGTATTGCTTCATCTAAATTGAGCTCACCTTTTAAGTACTTTATAATTTCTGGCACTCCGTGTGCTTTCATAGCTGGCAAATGTGGAGCTAGGTTCATGCTAAGTAGCTTTTCTACTTCATCAATTGCTCCATTTTCAACCATTTTAATAAAACGAGAATTTATTTTTCGGTATACGTTTCCACGCTCAGGCAAAATTGTATATATCTTAAAATTATTGAATAAAGGAGGCTGTCTATGCTCTTGCCATACGAAAATTGACTTGCCAGTTTCAGTGATAACTTCAAGTGCCCTTGAAAGGCGGTGCGAGTCGTTCATGAATATTTTACCTTGAATTTTTGAGTCTTTGCTTAGCGCTAATTTATAGAACTCCTCTTTACTTAAATTTTTCCTAAGTTCACTTACATTTTGCCTTACTTTCTGGCTTATTTGTGGAATTGACGATAAGCCCTTGATTAAGCTGCTGATATAAAGCCCACTTCCTCCAGTGATGATAGGTATTCGTGAATTCTCCAGCGCACTATTGACTTCTCTCTTTAAATCCTCTAGCCATAAACCTACAGAATAATTTTCTCTTGCTGAAACATAACCATATAGTTTATAAAATTTTTCTTGCCTTGGTGGCTGAGTAGTGATTATGGGAATTTCTCTATATACCTGCTTCGAATCGCAGTTTATTATGTCAATATTTCCATATTTTTCTATCAAGCTATCGCACAATTCTGATTTACCTGAAGCTGTAATTCCTGTAATAATTACTAGATTATCTCTCATTTATATTAATTTAATTAACGTATGATAGGGTGTAGTAAAAATTTGGATTCTACAATCTAAAGTTTGGAGATTTTTATGAAAGAGAACAACGATAATAACTCATTTACTAAGCGTTTCACAAACAGGACTCCTGGCGATACAGGGGGAGGTTTTTCCAGTAAGTATTCATCCCAAAACACCAAAGAGCGTGCACTGGGAGAAAGAGGAAAAATTTCTCAGCTAGCAAGCGAAAAAACTGAATCCAAAGAAGCTTTTTCTGAAAGTGGCAGCATAAAAAGTAAAAGCAGAACTGTTAATGAGAGATCCTTTGCTGATGCAACAAGAAGAAGCAGATCAGATCTCATATATTTAGTTCGTGGTAGAGATCGCGGAAGATCAGCATGGCACTATGTATTAGTTGATAAGGATAAAAGAGAGATGTTTCTCGCAAAAAGTAGAACTGGCTCTATGGATGTTGCAGATTATGGGGAAATTCTATATTCAGGATGGGGAGAAGATCCACCACAAGAAATAGTTGATAAAATCAATGAGGAGTTTGGGCTATAGCAAATCTGCCGCGAGCCCCACATCGGACTTTTGCATAACTGAAACTGAAAATTTTTGGCATTTTTTGTGCTCTTAAGTTGCTTGGCTATGAGTATTAAGAAATTTACCAAGCAGGAAAAAAAGACAAAAAAACTCTGAGGCAGCTAGTATTCAAATTCTCCCTTGTCTATTTGACGTTCTATACTGTCTTAAACGACTTATAAGCGCGTTTGAGCTTGAAAACCAGAAGTTTTAAAAAGACGTAAGGTGCACATAGTGCAAAAATTTAAACATGAGACGCCAAATACCCTAAGTTTTTTGTCATTAACCTGCACAGATTGCGAAGATAAACAAATAGCTTCAGTACTATGATAAGGGGGTTGAAGAAGTTTGTCAAGTAGTTTTTTTGTTTTTGTTGCCAACGCTGAGATTAGTAGGCAGCTCAGCTAATGGTCAATACATCTTCTATTAAAAATTGTACAAACTCATTGCCATTCCAATAATTCATAGAGATTTTGCCCAAAATAGCTTCAACATTACCCTTCATGATAGCAGAACCAAGATGAGTATTTGCAGAACGAAACGCAATAGCTCTAACCATAGCATTATCGTCAGCAATGAGGCATTTTATATGGTCAACTCCTATAACTTCGGGCTTCCTGATCTTCGCTCCTTGGATGATAAACCTCGGCTCAGGATTGCCAACACCAAATGGCTCTAAGCGTCGCAGTTGATTCCACAGGGATAAGTTTATTGCCTTAGCAGTTACTATACCGTCGGCTTTTAAAGCCTTATTATGCGTAAAGTGCGCAAACCTCTCAGTAAAAAAGTCATATAAATCGTTTATTTTGTCTTCCTTAATCGCAAACCCTGCTGCCATACTATGGCCGCCACCTTCAATAATCAGATTTATAAATTTTGCAGAAAGAACTGCAGCTCCGATATCAATCCCAGGAATCGACCTGCAGCTTGCTTTTCCTATTCCATTGTTTAAAGATATCACTATCGTTGGCGAGTGGAACCGCTCTTTCAGCCTTGATGCAATTATACCGATTATTCCCTGATGCCAATTACTGCTTACCATTATAAAATTTGCACCTGATTTCACGGACTTTTCTGCTTGTATTGTGGCTTCTAAAATAGCCTCATTTTCCATCATCTTCCTTGTATTATTCAAGTCTATTAATTTTAGCGCGATGGAATGCGCCT
>JAITFM010000131.1 GCA_031281335.1 Rickettsiales bacterium
AAATGTTAATAAGCTTTTTTGATTGTGTAAATACTATAAATTAAATAAGACTTTAGACCTTGAGTATTTTTAAGACGGTACTTATAATGAAATGATAGGAATAGTTTGTGTTAGCTATAAGTTACTGAAAAATTCTTGCGGATATGGCGGAATTGGTAGACGTGCCAGGTTTAGGTCCTGGTGAGCTTGCTCGTGGGGGTTCAAGTCCCTCTATCCGCACTCAAAATCATGTACTTGGATTTTAAAAAAAGGTTTATAATCACTAAATACACTCTAATGTTTGTGTAAAAACTCGTTCTTAAGGATTGTATTTCACTGAGATTCTGGTAAAATGGCTTTATAAAAATATAAATTAAAACATTGATAAATAGGTTATAATGTCTAGTAACATACCTCAAAATGCAGTCGAAGTAGATACATCAAGTAATATATATACCTATAAGAAGCTTAGTGTAGATAAACTAAAGCATGAGTATGAAATCACAGTTAGTAGCGATTATATAGAACAAAAGATGAATTCTAGATTACAAGAGATAGCGAAGAATGCAAAATTGCCTGGATTTAGATCCGGAAAGATGCCTTATGATCTTGTTGTTACAAATTATAAAAGTGAAGCTTTGGAATATGTAGTGAGTAATACGATTGACTATTGCTCAAGTGATTTAATGAAAAAAATTGAAGTCAAGTCTCACATTCATTCTAAGGTTGATATTATATCATTACCAGATCTGGATAAAAAGGATGAGAAAGGCGATTTTGTGTACAAGCTGTCTTTTGAGTCAATGCCAGAAGTGCCAACAATAGATCTTGATAAAATAAATTTGAAGAAAGTTGAGGCAAAAACCGAAGAGGGAGACATAAAAGAATTTATTGATTCTATAAAAACAAAATTTCCTAATCTTATCTCTGTTGATGATGATTCTTATCAAGCGAAAAATGGGGATAAACTGATAATTGACTTTGAAGGGCGGATTAGAAACAAACTCTTTCAAGGTGGAAGTGGCAAAAATTTTGCTGTTAATTTAGGATCTGACGCATTTATCGATGGTTTTGAAGATCAATTAATTGGCGTGAAAAAAGGAGAAACAAAAAGCTTTAAGTTGAGGTTTCCTGAGGATTACCAGGTAATTTCCCTTGCGGGACAAGAGGCTACTTTTTCTGTCCGAGTTAATGATATTCAGATTGCCGAAGATTTTAGAAGTGATGATGAAGTAGCTAGGAGGATTGGTTTTGAAGATTATTCTTCGCTAATAAATCATGCAAAAGAAGTAATTGATAATCAGTGTAAAGAAATGGGAGACCTCTTAATTAAGAAGGAGCTATTTGATTGTTTGGATGCTAGTTACAGCTTCGATTTGCCTACAGACGTAGTAAAACAGGAACAGCAGAGAGTGGAAAGAGAGTTGAACTCTGAAGATGACTCTTGTAAAGAAGCTGAAAGACGAGTAAAGCTTGCAATGTTATTTATGAAGTTCAGTACAGAACATGAAATATTACTAACTCAAAATGATATTTTAAATGTTATTCTGAGTCAGTATGTCAATAAAGATGTACCGTTTAATAGAGTATTGAAACATTTTAGCTCAAACAGGCAATTTCAGGAGTTAGTTAGAGGGCAAGCTCTTGAGCATAAAGTTACAGATTATATAATAGAAAAAGTTAATAAAGAAGAGCAGATTGTTTCTGTGAAAGGGTTGAAGGAATTATTTGATAATATTTAGTAGGAAAAGGTATGACTCTTATACCAATTGTAATTGAGCAAACTAGTCGTGGTGAACGTGCCTATGACATATATTCGAGGTTAGTGAAGGAAAGAATAATTTTTGTAACTGGTCCTATCGAGGACAACATGGCTAGCGTAATAGTAGCACAGCTTTTATTTTTAGAATCGGAAAACCCCGATAAAGACATTTATATGTATATTAACTCGCCAGGTGGCGTTGTAACTGCTGGTTTGTCGATCTATGACACAATGCAGTATATAAAACCAGATGTTTCAACTTTGTGTATAGGTCAGGCTGCATCTATGGGCTCTCTATTGCTTGCAGCTGGCACAGAAGGTAAGCGTTACTCTCTACCTCATTCAAGAATTATGATACATCAGCCATCTGGTGGTTATCAGGGTCAGGCAACTGATATAGAAATACATGCTAATGAAATTTTGCGAATTAAGAAAAAATTAAATCAGATTTATGAAAAACATACAGGAAGTTCACTGAAACAAATTGAAAGAATGATGGAAAGAGATAAATTCATGGATTCTGAAGAAGCAAGGAAAATTGGCTTGGTTGACAGAGTAATAGCTGAGCGTAAAGACATTAAGATTGAAAGTATTAGAGTTGGACAAAAGGTGAGTTGATGGATAACAATGATGATTTACACTACTGTTCTTTTTGCAACAAAGCACAAAACGAAGTAGATAAGTTAATTACTAATTCTTCAGACGGTTTGAAAGTGTTTATTTGCAATGAGTGCATAGAGTTATCTCATAGAGCAATAAGCCAAAAGAAAAGTGGGGCATTTAATTCAGATTATATGTCTGATGTGAAGTTACTACTAAAAAAACCTGAAGATATAAAAAATTTTCTTAGTAAGCATGTTGTTGGTCAAGAACACGCACAACATGTTTTGTCTGTAGCGATGTATAACCATTGTCAGTCTATGGTACAATTTCACTCTATAAGCGATGTTGAAATCGAAAAATCGAATGTAATGCTCATAGGTCCTACTGGTTCTGGTAAAACCTTGCTAGCAAAAACACTCGCTAAAGTTTCAGATGTGCCATTTGCTATGGCTGATGCAACAACTTTGACTGAAGCAGGTTATGTAGGTGATGATGTGGAAAGCGTGTTATCACGTCTATTGCAAGCTGCAAACTATGATGTTGCAAAGGCACAACGTGGTATAGTGTTTATAGATGAAATAGATAAAATCACAAGAAAATCTGAAGGTACTTCGATAACGCGTGACGTTTCAGGTGAAGGAGTCCAGCAAGCTCTGCTTAAGATTATGGAAGGCACAGTTGCCTACGTTCCTCCACAGGGAGGACGGAAACATCCGCAACAGGAATTTGTACAAGTGGATACTAATAATATACTGTTTATTTGTGGGGGAGCTTTTGAAGGTTTAGATAAGATCATTGAAGCAAGAAAGAAAGGAACATCAGTTGGCTTTGGAGCAGATATTAGTCAATCCAAAGAGCAAAGGAAAAAAAATGCTTTACGTGATGTTCAGCCCGAAGATTTGATTAAATTCGGTTTGATACCGGAGTTCGTAGGGCGTGTTCCAATAACTGCTGTTTTAGATGAGTTAGATCACGAAGATTTAGTACATGTATTGATAGAGCCAAGGAATGCACTAATAAAACAATACAAAGCATTACTTGCGTTTAGCAAAGTAAATCTTGAATTTTTAGGTGACGCAGTATCAGCTATTGCTGAAAAGGCTATGAGTTATAAAACAGGTGCAAGAATGTTACGTGCTATTTTAGAGTCACTTTTGCTTGATGTTATGTATACAGTTGGAAACGGAGGTTTTGAAGGTAGTACAATAGTAGTTACTAAGGAAATGGTGGAATC
>JAITFM010000098.1 GCA_031281335.1 Rickettsiales bacterium
CCGCCGATAACTGCTGCCATGTTAGTGTTCACTCCAAAAGCAAGAGCAATGCACCATATCGCTACCATGGTAACTATAACTTGAAGGGAACCAAATCCAAATACATGGATACGCATGGCGATAAGGCGTTCAAAGGTCAACTCAAGGCCTATAATGAATAATAGAAAAACTACGCCGAATTCTGCAAAATTATCCATTGCATCAGCTGAATGTATCAGATTAAATCCATGGGAACCAATCAACGCGCCTGCAACGAAGTAACCGAGCACTGGGCTGATATTCATTTTCCAAAACGCTATGACTATAAACACAGCAGCGGAAAGTAGAATTATAATATCAAACAAATACTGAGAGCTGCTGTGCATGATATTTAACCTGTAGGATCAGACCATTTAATTGAGCAACCAATACTTGACTTTTGGTCAGCAGGAGGATTACCAGTTTCTGCAACAAATTTCATAGCTTGAAATAAATCACTACTTCCTATTTTATAGTTTTGAACCTTTTCTTTTTTTGCATCGTTGAAACGTCCACGGTAGCAGAGTTTTAAATTAGCATTAAAACCAAAAAAGTCAGGAGTACAAACAGCACCATACTCTTTAGCTACTTCTTGTGTACTGTCAATCAGATATGGAAATGTAAAATTATTTTCCTTGGCAAAATTAATCATACTTTCAAAGGAGTCTTCTGGATATTCATTTACATCATTCGGCATTATTGCAACAGTACTTACCTGATAATTTTTTTTTAACAAATCAACATCGCTTACCAGATTGCTAATAATTGATCGAACGTAAGGGCAGTGATTGCATATAAACATTACAATAAGACCATTTTTTCCACGACAGTCACTCAATGTATAGTGTTTGTTATCCACCCCCAAAAGATTGAAATCCTTTGCAGTAAAGTCAAAATCTACCTTAGGAATATTCAGTGCAACCATAGCTTACAGAGAATTGTATATCACACACAACATATAATATTATTGCTTAAATGTCAAATGGTTCTTGTGTATACTGTTTGCATATCCTTTTTTGACATTACGATTATAGAACTTATGTTCATCACCTTCGAAGGAATAGACGGCTCCGGTAAAACAATGCAGTCTGAGTTACTTGCGAATCATTTTAAGCAAATTCGTGGCAAAAATCATGTGATATTGACCCGAGAACCAGGCGGTACTGACTTTGCAGAGAAGGTAAGAAGGGTATTACTTAAAGACAATATTGATCCCATCTCTGAACTTTTGCTACTTATCTCAATGAGATATGAACATGTGAAAAAATTAATACTGCCAGCTCTAGAAGAAAGAAAGATAGTGATTTGCGATCGGTTTATTGATTCAACTATTGCATACCAAGGGTATGGGCTTGGAGTTGACTTAGGGCTAATAGGGGACCTGCATAAGTTAGTAAAAATTGAACGTCCAGATATCACATTTATCCTAGATATTGATGTTCAAGTTGGGCTAAGCAGAGCAAAGGACAAAAACAAATACGAAGAGATGGACATTAATTTTTATAACAAAGTTCGAAAAGGATTTCAAGAAATAGCGCTAAAAGAACCAGATAGATGCAATGTTGTCACTGAAATTGAAACTAAGAATGACAATCAAGTGCATAGTGAAATTATCAACAGAATTGCTAGCACTAAACAATAGAGCTGGTTTTGCTAGCAAAATTAAAGATGATGCCAACTTCAACACCGCGTGTAGAAAGTGCTCCATTGCAACTGAAGTTACTTTCGCTAATTGGTGATGGAGTGACAACCTCAGAAATCGTCGTTGCGCCAAAATATCTATATCCTATTCTCATACTTACATATTTATGCATGTGGTAATCAATACCAGCTTTCAATTGATATGCGAGCCATATTGATGGCTCGTCAAGTACTTTCATGTTTGTTGCACCAATCCCAGTCCCAACGTAAAGAGAAGAAGAAAAACGATCACTTCTCCAGTGATAATAAACGTTTGCTATTAAAGATTCGCTTTTGATCTTCTTTACAGGTTCTGTTTTCCATGAAGTTCTTCCGTCATATTCAAAACCACGATTATTTGCTGTCATAACGGAATATATTCCTTCTAATTCAACTCTGTAGCTGTTTATTGAATAGCCAAACGCCATATTTGCAGCAGAAAGTGGATTATATTTTGATTGTAGTTTATTCGACTGATCTATCTTTTTAGATTCTTCCTATTTACACTCTTATTATTATCATCCTGAAAGTTGAAATGCATTGTGAAACTAGGCTTTTCAAGTTGTTGTAGCTTCAATCTAGCTATGCTGCCAATACCATAATATCCACCACTAAGATAAAATCCTCCTATTTCATTTGCAAAAGATTGTTGTGACAATAACAAAACAAGGGCTGTTATCACTAATGTTTTTTTATTAATCATTACCATTCCACTATTAAAGTTATGTCAATTCTCGCTGTTAGCTAGACAAATAAGGGACTTGCAGGCCTGCCCAAAGCTGCGGCTGTAGGCAATAAAGCAAATTGTTTTTTTATTTCTGAGAATTGCTTTAGTATAACACTAATTAATTGAAAATTATTTAATGCAACCTTCATGAGGAAAATGCCATATAAGGCACATTTAGAGAGAGGGTTTTCTTACTTTTTCCTTGTTGTCAATTTCATTTCCAATAATCTTTTTCCCACTTAATATATCTTTGATTTCATCTCCTGTTAAAGTCTCAAACTCCAGCGGGTTTTCAGCGATAAGTTCCAGATCTTTACAATGTTTGGTCAGAATATCCTTTGCTTTTTCATAACATGAGGACACAAGGCTTTATGGTAATGGATCTTTTGTAACTAACCTTTAGCCATAAACATTAAGAAACTTACCAAATGGAGAAAAAAGCAAAAGAAGCCCCGGTCGGTGGCTAATTATTTATATGTACCTCAAATATCGGCGTTCTTATCCTCAACGCTAAGGTTCGGCTGCTTTTAAATGCAAATAGCCTAAACTGTAAACGTTAAGAATTTTACTGAGCGGAAAAAAAGGCAAAAAAACTCTAAGGCAGCTAGTATTCAAATTCTCCCTTGTCTATTTGACGTTCTATACTATCTTAAACGACTTATAAGCGCGTTTGAGCTTGTATAGGTAAAAACCAGAAGTTTTAAAAAGACGT
>JAITFM010000002.1 GCA_031281335.1 Rickettsiales bacterium
TCCTATTTTAACATCAATAGATATATTTTGCTTTTTAGTGACAGGCAAACTAGAAATATCAACGTCATAGGTGCGAAAATTGTTGTTTAATTTTTTTTGTAGTTCCTTGTATTGATGAGAAATATCTTTACCAGATTGAAAGTCAAACCTTAAAGCTGTAGTAATATAATTTTCCGCCTCATTATAACTCCACTCAAATGATTGAAGTTCTACACCCGGTACTTTTAATCTTTCTACATACCTCACTTGTACAAGAGGAGAATATTCCATCTTAGATAAAATGTTATTGATGTTAATAAAATCATAGACCTCACTTATTTTTTTTACATTATAGCTTTGGCTGAGTTTCATTAATTGATTATCTAATGCTCCCTTTTTTGCTGATAAATTACCAGCAACGTTAAGATTCGAGTGCAAATTTAACAAATAAAGGGTGTTGATTACAATTAAAATTGAAGCAAAGTATAGAAAAATTCGCGGAGAGTGCAAATAAAGGTAATTTAACAGATAAAATTCTTTAGTTTCTTTTGTATTGAAAATAGCTGCCGGCTTATTCTTAAAACTGTGGAATAGAATTATGGTATCGCAGAAACTGTCTTTCTCACTTACAGCTAATTCTAACCCTAGCAATTTGCCCAGCTCATATGGAGTTAATATGCTCACGCTATTCTCCGAAAAACTTATGACTGATAAACTGGTCTTAATATCTTCTGGTACCACCATGCAAAGGTCAATAAGGTCGTTTTTCTTGAGACCAAACTTAGTTAAAGACCGAATAGTATTCCGCACTTCTTGATATATTCCACCCGCAATAATTCCTGGTAGATTATCTTTAGTAAACTGCACTAAACGCGTAAATACCATTTTATTCTCTTTAAAAACCACTTGTCTATAGCCTCCAGTTTTGGTTGCAACAACTATGATCTTCCAATTATCAGGGTCCTTATAGAAGACCTTTTTTGCCATATTATCTATTTCTATAGGAAACATTAATATTCCCTTAAAGTTAGAGCCTATCTCTATAAACACATTCAACCAATATTCCACTAAGTGTTTTGCTTTCGATGAAACAAGAAGATAATACCAGTTTTGGTTAAATTTATTTGGTTTCTCAACCAAATAAACTGAGCTTATATCGTTATTGCGAGCAAAATGCTCCACCTTTGCTTTTGCTGATAGGTAGGCACTAATCCTATTTACTTTTGGAATGGACTGTAGCAAGTAATTCTGATCTGCGTGATTGAGCACTAGATATAAAGGTGCTTTTTTATCCGATGAAAGGCATAAACTTAGATCAGATACTGCTTTATCATTTTTGTCCTTAATAAAATATCTTTTATTTAAAGTGTTATTTTTGAAATATAGTAATATTATACCTCCTTCTCCAACAGAAAGCATGAACCTACTTTTGGATTTTAAACTAAACATATTAACAGAGTGTATCTTTATCCATAATTAAAAAAGTAATTTATTGAAATTTATTAAACGTTATAGGGAAATATTGTTATAAATTTCTACAACAACATTATTTATATTATAATTTATTGATAAGTTTAGTACCAATATTAACCTACTTATATAACAAAATTAAGAAAATTTATTTTACAATTTTAATTGACATAAATCATTAACCTGGTTATGATTAATATAGTATTAATACGTGAGGTAAAAAAGTGGTATCTGTACAGCTAAGCAGTGTGAGAAATGGTAGCTATATATATAAGCTACTATTGAACATAATACACACAATTAAAGCTATTACAACTTGAACACTTGTAATCCCACTGCTTTAGCTGTTTACTACAGTTTTTACATTTCCAACATGGGTCAGGCAAAGCTTCTGAGCCCATCTTTTTTAGTAAGTGGACTGCTTCGTCGTATTCTTGCAATTTAACTTTAAGCTGTGCCATAATAAGGTAGGTTGATATGTAATTAGCTTTTTTCATAGCAATGTCTAGATGTTGACTTGCAAGATCATACTTACCTAAGCTAATTGAGGATAAAGCAAGTAAACAATAACTAAAATAATAATCAGGGCGCAAGCCGTATAGTTTTTCAGCACCTTTACTATTTAAATTGATGTAAATTTTTGCTGACTCAGGAGTAGGATTTACTGTATACTCTGCCTCTAGTACTGCAGAAGCTTTTCTGACTTTTCCAAGTTTAATATATAATTTCGCCTTTAAATAATTGATAGGCTGAAAAGTTGCGCAATGATTTTGTGCTCTAAATAAAGACTTTATAGCTTCCTTATAATTCCCTTTACTTTCATATTGCTTTGCTAAAGCGCAATAAAAAACTGCTAACATTTTTTTGCAATCAAAAGGAAGAAAAATATTGAACTTCGCAGCTTCCTTTAACTTCAAAATTGCGCTAGCCCAATCTTCTTGCAATATGCAATGCTCTATTTGAAAGGGAATAGACAGAATTTTATCATTAATTGAACTAGTGCAATACTCTATAAATTTTTGAAAGATTGCCCCCTCTTGCTTAAGGTGGACAATCAGTTTATTGGTCAGAAGCAGAGCTAAGTTGCGATTTTTACTTGCAATGTTTGTTAAACCGTTGCTGAAGAAGCCGTAATTTCCCATCTTACCTGAGTTAAAGAGCTTTATTAAAGATAACTTATCGCTTTCCTCATTTAGATTTTTAACTAGCTTGTGAGCGTTCTCTGTATTGCCCAAATCCATGCTAAAAAGAGCTTCAAAAAGAAGCAATTCTTCTCTATCCTTTCTTCTATTTCTTATATTGGCAAATGTTGATGAAATGGAAGAACAAAAGCGTGCAAGTATAATTAATAAAAACAATAAAAATACAAAAGCAAAAATAATGAAATATAGATCAACACTTATAGTGTAACTGCCTAATTCTAACCTCATTACTTCACCGCTCACTTTGACCCATATGCCAAATAAAAAAGAGAGAGCGAAAACTATGAAGTAAATCATGAGATATATTGTAATAAGTGATGATATATTATTGAAATATTCTTGGAAGCTACAATAAAACCATTCAATTTACTGAGCCATGGTTTAAATTCTGGATGTGTTAAATCGCCTATTGTAGTAACTATGCTCTGCCAATCATTATCGTTTATTGACTCCTCAATTTCTGCCAACTTTACTCTCAGTGGATCGTTTTTATCTTTTACCTTTATCCAGTTGGAAATAATTCTTTTAAAGAATGTACTCTTATTATAGTCAATAACAGCAATGGTCTTTTCAAAAGGTAACTTTAACTCATATAAAGTATTTACCTCTTTTAAACTTTCCAATTCACTCACTGCATTATCTATCTCTGGATCGTCAAGCTCTGATATTAAAGGCTTTATTGAATTTATATGATTATCAAATCTCGCTTCTTGTAATAACGAATTCTTCATTTTAACCACAAGTAACAGCAATTTTGCAAGGTTCTTATGCCTTGAGCTACCATCACTCTGCTCACATTGAGTGTGCAGATTCCTCTTTAGTTCAAACATCTTTTTTTCTATTCTAGATTGATTAACCTCAAGTAACATCTTGAGCTCACCTATGTTTTCCATCAAAACCTTTATATTGTCCTCGCTTTCTTGCTGATTTATTTTTAAAAATACTATGTTATTTATTGTAATATAACTGACAAATAATAACACAATTAAGAACCAGCCTATGCATTTCTGCTGAGTATCATTCATACCGTAGTATCTCCGCAGGATCTTGTGCAGCTGCTTGTAATGCAGGAACAATTGTTGCTAAAAATGACAAAAACAATGCAAGTGCAGAAATATTTACTACGTCTTGGGGAACTAATATCACTGGCAAGCTTGAAAAAAAGTATATCATAGGATCAAGCAGTTTAACATTAGTGATGCTTTCTAAAAACACTCTAATATTTTCAATATTGAGAGAAAAAACAACACCTATAATACAGCCAAGACAAGTTCCTATAAAACCAATCAGTAGCCCACAAGTGCAAAATATGCGCATAATGCTTCCAGTTGTTGCACCAAATGTACGCATGATTGCAATCGCGGATTTTTTTTCTTGCACTATCATCATTAAATTTGAGACGATATTGAATGCTGCCACAATTATAATCAAAGTGAGAATTAAAAACATCACATTTCTTTCAGTCTTTAAAGCATTAAAATAGTGGCTTTGTTGTAATTGCCAACTTTCAGCTTCCATTCCTGTTTCTTTTTCTATAGCATTTGCTAGCTCATTAGCCTTAGTAATGTCATCTACAAATACTTCTATATTTCTTATACTATCTTTATAATTAAAAAAAGCCTGTGCTGATTTTATGGGCATATACATTAAAGTATTATCATACTCAAACATACCCATATCAAATATTGCAACAACCTCATATTCTTTCATTCTCGGCATCTCATCAAACAATACATCAAATCCCTCAAGTGATATAAGCACAATTTTATTGCCACAGTCAATGTTCAAAGCTTCTGCTAATCGCGCCCCTATTATCACTCCTTCATCAAATTCTTTTACATTACCCACAATTACATTATTTGTAACAGTAGTATTATTAAATAAGCCTTTAACTGATACGCCTCGCACCACGCTACCTGTAATTTTACCATTTGCTGCAATGATAACTTGGTCACTGGTCATAGGAGTTGCTTTCAATACACCTGGAATCTTCTCAATAGATTTTAATACTGCATGATAATCTGAATTAATGTTTCTATCGAAATAAACATTAACATGGCCATCAATGCCAAGTATTGAGTCAAGCAACTTTGCCCTGAATCCGTTCATTACAGACATCACCACTATTAGCGTTGCAACTCCAAGAGCAATTCCAATAATAGAAAACAAAGTCATGATAGAGCAAAACCTGGCATTTTTTGCTCGCAAATAGCAAGCAGCCATAGTAACTTCAAAGGCAATGGACATTACAAAATATTTTGAAGTTAAACATTATACTCCTGAAATTTCATATAATTGTAGACTTTTCTTCACTTAAAAACTAGAGATTTTTATTTCTTAAAATTTAAAATGCTCATAGAGTATCTCTAGATCCTGCTTACGGTAGCTATAAGAAATTCACTAAAAAAAGGCAAAAGAAGCCCTGGCCATTGTCTATTTTCAGTATTGGCGTTTTTTAAAGTCTTAAACGCTGCAATTTAGCGACTTTTAAACTGCAACAGACCCTTAGCTTAAGCGCTAAGAAACCGACTCAGCAGAAAAAAAGACAAAAGAACCCCGTGGTAGAAGTTGCTCACTTTCTAATCCTGCAAATTGGCGTACTATACTGTCTTAAACGACTTATAAGCGCGTTTCAGCTTGTATAGGGAAAAACCTAGAAATCTAGGTAAAATTAATAAAGACATAAGGTGCACATAGTGCAAAAAATTAAACATAAGACGCCAACCATAATACTCTTGTCGTTTAATCTGCACAGATGAAGATAACTGAATACCTC
>JAITFM010000005.1 GCA_031281335.1 Rickettsiales bacterium
TTCTTCATCAAACGCATTAACATCTACACCTTCTGCCAGAGCTCGCTTAAAATCTTCTAGGTTTTCATCATCAATAGCCTGAAATAGCTTTTTTGTTGGTGCGCTAAGTGGTTCTGGAATTCTCTGATTACTTGGTACTCGACTAGCTCTTGACTCTTCATAGACAAAACTATATGTTCCATCGCTTCTAAAAGGCATGCTGCCCCTACCACTGACAATTTATTGATGTAATTACATTAAGAGAGTAAAGAAAATGTCAAGAGATTTTCCAAACTCTGAGCCAGTTGACAATGCACTCTAAAAACTTCTCTGCATCAAGCGCAGCCATGCATCCAGTTCCCGCAGCAACTACTGCTTGGCGATATATTTTATCCTGAACATCACCTGCAGCAAACACCCCTGTCCTACTAGTTAAAGTTGTTCCAGGCTTTGTAATTATATAACCCTGCTCATCCATTTCAACAAAGTTCTTAAAAATACCCGTATTTGGTGCATGCCCAATTGCAATGAACACTCCGTCCACTTTCAATTCTTGAATCTTTCCAGTTTCCGTTGATTTAATTGCAATGCCAGTAACTTTCTTTGGATTTTCTTCTCCAAGAATTTGCTCCACAGTATGGTTCCACATTACTTTTATCTTATCATTTTTAAAGAGCCTATCTTGCATTACCTTTTCTGCTCTTAATTTATCACGCCTGTGTATTAGTATAACTTCTTTGGCAAAGCGGGTTAAAAATATTGCTTCTTCAACAGCGGTATTTCCACCACCAACAACAGCTACAACTTTATTTCTAAAAAATGCACCATCGCAAGTTGCACACGCTGAGACCCCGTAACCTTGAAATTTCTTTTCACTCTCCAGGCCAAGCCATCTCGCGTGCGCACCAGATGCAATGATCATTGCACCTGAGTAGTAGTCATTAATACCACCAGAAGACCTAAACCTATATTCATTAGAATCCTCAAGCTGCTCAACGCTCTTTATTTCATCATCTATTATTCTTGCTCCTACCTTCTCTGCATGCAACCTCTTTTGCTCCATTAATTCCGGACCTTGTATTGAAATAAACCCGGGATAATTTTCAACATCCGTAGTAATCATAAGCTGACCACCAGGTTGCATTCCGGTTACTACAATTGGCTCTAAGTTTGCACGTGCTGCATATATAGCAGCAGCATAACCCGCTGCTCCAGACCCAATAATAAGAACTTTTGTACTAAGTTGCCCCATCTATAATTGTTCACTATATGAGTTTAGGTAGTCAGCTACTCCTTCATCACTTGCTTGCATTGCTGGTTTGCCTTTCTTCCATCCTGCTGGACATACTTCACCATGCTCTTTGTTATGTTTAATTGCATCAACGATTCTAATGAACTCATCAATATTACGTCCTAAAGGTAAATCATTTATTGATTGATGACGTACAACAAACTGATCATCAATAATGAAAGTTGCTCTTAGTGCAATTGAGTCATCATACAATACTCCATAGTCTCTTGATATAGACTTTTTGATATCAGATACTAAAGTGTAGCTAACCTCTCCAATACCACCATCATTAACTGGGGTCTCTCGCCACCTATGGTGTGAGAACTTTGAATCTACGCTTACTCCCATAACTTCAACACCACGTTTCGAAAAATCCTCTATTTTGTTACTAAATGATATCAGCTCAGTTGGGCATACAAAGGTAAAGTCAAGTGGATAGAAAAAAAGGACAGCATACTTATCTTTTACATGTTTGCTTAGACAGAAACTGTCAACTATTTTTCCGTCAGAGAGAACAGCTGGAGCAGTAAAATCAATAGCGGATTTTGTAATAAGATTCATAATTTACCTATTCATTTTAAAACAATTTTAATTTTACACTTTGATAAGTTTACATGCAAGTTTTCTTTAGTTTTAGTTCTATAAAAACTTCTAGACCTATTGTGACTGCACGAGCATTAGATTTCTTGCATAACCTAAACTAAGCAGAAAAAAAAGCAAAAGAAACCCCGTTGGTGGCTAATTATTTATATTAACTTTATAAATTGGCGTTTTTTACTGTCTTAAACGACTTATAAGCGCGTTTCAGCTTATATTAGGTAAAAACCTTGAAAAGTTTACAAAGACATGAGTTGCACATAGTGCAAAAAATTAAACATAAGACGCCAAGTACATTGAGTTTTTTGCCGTTTTATTTGTACAGACTGAAGATAAATAATAGCTTCAATATCATTATAAGGGGATTGGAGGAACTTGTCAAGTAGTTTTTTTTGTTTTTGTTGAATCCAACGTGCTGTTAAAAGCTATATGGTTATGCAAACATCAAGCATTATTCCTTGTTTTCTTCTTCTCAATATATCTGCAAACTAAAATGGACAATTCGTATAGAATCAACATTGGTACAGCAAGCCCTACTTGGCTCAATACATCGGGTGGAGTTAAGATTGCAGCAATAATAAAAATTACCACTATCGCGATCCTGCGCTTGTTCGACAAGCTTTGTGCGGTAAGCAGCCCAACCCTGACCATTAGCGTGAGTATGACTGGAATTTGAAATGCAGTGCCAAACGCAAACATGAATTGGAGAACAAGGTCTAAATATTCACTGACTGATGGCATAAATTCTATTGGTATACCGAAAGATTTGCCGCTATGTTCAAAAGCAATAAAAAACTTCCAGGCTAAAGGAAATATGTAGTAATAAACTACCGCAGCTCCCATTATAAACAAAACTGGCGTTGCAATCAGGTATGGCAACAGCACTGCCCTTTCGCTTTTATATAAGCCAGGTGCTAAAAACATATAGAATTGCCATGCAAACACGGGAAAAGAAAACAAAAGCGCGCTCATTACTGCAACTCTGAGGTACACAAAAAACGCCTCTGTTAAGTCTGTATAGATTAGAGAAAAATCATCGCTATCTTTTGTAACTTCTATTAAAGGTGCAAGTAAAAAACGGTATATGCTTTCTTTAAAGTAGTAGCAAAAACCAAAAGCAATGCAAAAAAATAGAAAGCAAAAAATAACCCTTTTCCTGAGTTCTGCAAAGTGCTCATAAAATGAAGCATATTTGTTTGGGTTCTTATTCATACTCTATTATAGCACAATAATGCTATGTCTAACATTCTCAGCGAAAAGGCCCATTCATTATCGTACCACGCCGCAACTCTATAGACATCACCTGTGACGTATGTACCGGCTAGATCTACAATCGCACTATAGGGGTTATGAACAAAGTCTATTGAGACTAAAGGTTCCTTGCATACAGAAAGCACATCGTTTGTTGAACTCTCAAATATTTCATTTATTTCTTCAGCCGTTGCTTTCTTATCGGTTGTAAATTTAAAATCAACCAGAGAAACATTGCTAACCGGAACTCTGATGGCAGTGCCATCTAGCTTTCCTTTTAACTTAGGAATGACAGAACCAATTGTTTTTGCTGCTCCAGTTGTTGTTGGTATCATAGATAAACCACAAGCCCTTGCTCTGCGCAAGTCCCTGTGATTACCGTCGAGAATATTTTGATCATTCGTATAGGCATGTATAGTAGTCATGAAGCCGCTTTTTATACCTAAATTGGAGTGCAGAACCTGCACAATCGGAGCCAGGCAATTTGTAGTACACGAGCCGGCTGATATCACTTTATGCTCTTTTTTGAGCATATCGTTATTCACACCATAAACTATAGTTACATCGGCATTTGAAACTGGAGCAGAGACAATTATTTTTGCCGCATTATGCTTTGCTGCTTCCGCACACCTGTTAAATGCACCAGTGCATTCAAGCACTACATCAACATTCCAAGGGATATTTTCAGGGCTCCGTTCTCTATATAGAGAAAATTTTCTGCCATTTATAGAAATCCAATTTTCAGACTCGTCAAAATCAACATCACCACTGAATTTGCCATGAACAGAATCATACTTTATCAAATGTGCATGCTGCTCAGCACTGAGTGACCCGTTCACTGCCACGACTTCTATCCGCTTACTATATTTCTCTACTTCGAAAATAGCACGCAACACGCTTTTGCCTATTCTGCCAAGACCGTTAATCCCTACACGAATTTTCATTTCTTCATTCAAAAAGCTTAATTATAGAAGATAAAGAACAAGAATTAAAAGGTTTACATACAAAATTACCTAAACTCATTTCCTAATCCATAGTTAGAGTTGTTAAACAACTTGACTTTACATGTTATCTTAATTATAATTTGATTTTTTAGCGAGGTATATCATGAATGAAATAGATTTTATCAACATTAATCAACCTCTAAACCTAGAACAGGAACTCGGCAACGGGTACATCAAATTGACAGATCGTTCCTTTAACGAAGGTACTGCCATTACCACATAGAAAGCGAAATACTAGATGAAAGCCGTCATATGATAGGAAACTTCACTATTGATGCTTACATTTATAACTTCCATATAGATGACCAAAATATGAATACTAAACTCTGCATGGAGATAGATTTAAAAGGTGATATGAGAAAGATAAATTCGCTACGCAAGGATATATAAAATTACAATAGCTTCTACATCATTGCTCGTGATGTAGAAGTCACCTTCCATTTCACTACAACAAACTTTAAAAGCACTACATTTTATATTACAATAGCTTTTTTTGTTTCTCTTTAAGATCGATGAAATTCACATTATCTTGGTTGCTAGAGCACTTAGAAACCAGTGCTAGTTTAGAAGAAATTACCGATAAATTAACCCATATAGGACTGGAAGTAGAAGATGTGATCGACAATGCCAAGTTGGCTGGGTTTGTTGTTGCAAAAGTACTAGAAGTCGCACCCCATCCAAACGCTGATAAATTAAAACTATGTAAAGTAGACGATGGAAGTAAAGTCCTGCAGATAGTCTGCGGGGCAAGCAACGTCAGAGGAGACATGAAAACTGTACTTGCACCTCTTGGTAGTACATTGCCAGAAAGTGATTTCACAATTAAGCCCGCAAAAATACGAGGAGTGCTAAGTGAAGGGATGCTCTGCTCTGCTTCTGAACTTGTGCTGATTCGCGAGGAAAGTGAAGGAATAATCGAGCTTTCTGATGATTATAAAGTAGGAGATAAATTTTTCAATTGCGATCCTGTAATTGATATAAACGTTACTCCAAACCGTGGAGACTGCCTAGTCGTTTACGGAATAGCGCGTGATTTGGCAGCAACTGGAATCGGGACACTAAAGGCTTTAACTTGCTTTGGTGTCATTCCAGCGCGTGACGCTGGAATCCAACTGGCTACCTTGATAAAAAGGGACTCCTCTATAAATGTCAAAGTCACCGATGGAGAGAGCTTTATTAGTGGGATGTACATTGCCAATGTAAAAAACAAAGAGAGCCCAAAATGGCTAAAAGATAGGCTGCAATCGATAGGAATGCGCTCCGTTTCTGCAATAGTTGATATTACTAATTATATTATGATATCTTTTGGCCGCCCAATGCACGCATATGATGCAAAAAAAATAGAAGGAGAGCTCGTAGTACGCAAAGCAAATAGCGGAGAAAAATTTGCTGGTTTAAACGGTAAAGAATACTTATTAAACAAAGACATAAGCGTTATTTCTGATGGTAAAAATATTCATGCAATTGCTGGAATTATAGGTGGCAAGTGTAGCGAATGCACGCTTGAAACTACTGATATCTTTTTAGAGTCTGCTTGGTTTGACCCTATCTCTACTACTAAATCTTCAAGGCAGCTCGGCATCTCCACAGATTCAAGTTACAGATTTGCACGTTCAGTCGACCCTGGATTTACTCTTGATGGACTAAGTCTTGCGACTCAGATGATCTTAGACCTATGTGGCGGGAAAGCTTCAAGTGCGGTGTCTGCTGGCAATTTAGATAGGGCTGATACCAAAGTGAACTTCGATTATCAAGACATAAACAGGTTTGGAAGTGTGTCTGCATCACCTAACGAGACATTCGATATTTTAACAAAACTAGGGTTCAGCATTGATAAAAAAACTGAAAATAATTGGAATGTACAAGTACCAAGCTGGAGACCGGACGTAACCATATCGGCTGACCTAGTTGAAGAGGTAGTGAGAATATATGGCTACGATAAAATAAAGGAAGAGCCACTAACAGGAGATATTGAGACAGAAACTAACACGCACGATGATTTGCGCATTTTAATGACAAGCAGAGGATTTCATGAAGTATTCACTTGGTCTTTTATGAGTGAATCAACAGCTGAAAAATTTGGTTACTTGGATAAGTTGTTTATCATCGATAATCCATTTAATAACAACTTCAACATAATGAGACCAAGTATCATACCAAATTTATTGCAAGTCATTGCAGATAATATTGCCCATGGAACGTCTGATCTTGCAATTTTTGAAATTGGACCAGTGTATGATAGTCTCAATCAGCCTAAGTATGTTCTAAGTGGAATTAGGTCAGGAAATAATTTGCCAAGAAACCATTATAATACCGACAGGAAAATAGATGTTTTTGACGCAAAGGCTGACCTCATAACGGCTTTGGAATTCTTTAATGTCAATTGTGATAATTTAACGATAGAGAGAGCAGAAAAAGAATATTACCACCCAGGAAAGTCAGGCACCTTATCTTTTAGAAGTAAAATAGTTGGTCATTTTGGGGAACTACATCCAAGCATACTGGATTTTTTTGATATCAAGCAAAAAGTTGTAGGCTTTGAGTTGAGGTTAGAAGATATCGGAAACTTACCTGTAAGTAGAAAAAAGTTTACCGATTATAAATATCAAAGTGTAAAGCGCGACTTTGCGTTTATTGTAAATAAAGATGTAGCAGCAGGTAATATAATCAATATGGTGAAAAAAAGTTCAGAGCTCATCACGGAGGTTTTAGTGTTTGATGTATACCATGGAGATAGTATGGAACCGCACAAGATGTCCATAGCATTATCAGTTACTTTCTGCTCTCCAACTTACACTTTAACCGAAGAGGAAATCCAAAAAGAATCGAGTGCTATAGTTAACTTAGTACGTGAAAATACCGGAGGGATTTTGAGGTATAGCTAATTTTAACTTTGCAGCTATGAGTATCATTAATAAAAGTTACTACATTTCATATAGTTATTCTACATATTAACAACTTTTTTTATTGAAAAATTCAGAAAGATATTGTAGAATTATTATAGTAATAGACTTCGGTAAAACTTATGACAGACCAAAGAATTAGTATAACTTTTGATCCAAAAGTTTCACATAATCTTATTAAGTTAGCTGAAATCACCAAGGAATCCGTTCAAGAACTAACAAAAAGGTTAGTTGTAGAAGGAATTGAGTGTGAGATAGATGAGATTGCAGTTACTGACATTGTTGAAGAATGTACTGCTCCAGGCGCAGAAACAATTAAGTATGAAGACTTCGAACAGGAGTGAAGTATTTGCAAAATTGAGCTTTCAAAGAGGTATGCTAAAAAGGATTTTCCAGCTCTGCCAGAAGAAACAAAATCTGCTATTAAAAAAGCTATAGAAGAGAAGCTCAAAGTTAAACCAACCAAAGTCGGTAAACCATTACGTGGTAAATTACGAGGATATAGAAGACTAAAATTCGATAAATATCGTCTTATCTATCATGTGAATATTTCAAAACGCAAAGTACTTCTCGTTACAGCAGGACATAGAGATAACATTTATAACCAGGCAGGATTGTTAGATTTACTACCAAAACTTTAAATATATTTTTATGTAGCCACTTTCCCTGATCCATTTTCTTTATTGAAAAATTAAAAAAGATGCTGTATACTAATTATAGTAGTAGATTTCGGTAAAACCTATGGCAAATGCTAACATAGCTTTCAGTAAAGAAACCTCACAACACTTTGCTAAACTAGTTGAGCTCACTAAGCAGCCCGCTCAAGAACTAGCAGAAAGGCTATTCAAAAAAGCAATAGAGCGTGAAGAGGAAGATTTCTTATTATCTGTGGTTGCTAACGAGTACGATGTTGGTGGTGTGGAAGAAATAGAAGATAGTGAAGAAATTTGGAAATAAACTACATACCATAAAACACCTTGAGCATGTTTGTAAGAAACATATACCAACCTTACCAGAAACTATAAAAAAAAGAATTAAAAAGCGATAAGGGAGCGACTTACAGCTGATCCAATCAAACTTGGTAAACCATTATATTACGGCTTTAAAGGACACAGAAGGTTAAGGGTTGGTACTTATCGTATCATATATCGCGTAAACACTGCAGAACATAAAGTGATTACTGTTGCAATAGGACACAGAGACACCATTTACGAAGAGGCTCTGAAAATAATCAATAAATATTTTCAATAACACATTTTCTATCAAGTCAAATTATACTGTAGAGACTATATATATATTTATACAGCCCCTTTTCCTGATCCATTCCCTACTTAGGCGGCTTTGCTCAGATCAAAAAATTGAGACTTTTTGGACCTTATATACTGTTCAGATTAATACAGTTTTTTTAGTATACATTTAGCAAGAAAATAACCGATAAATTCAGTTACTTATAGTAACTAATTAGAGCTTTTCTAAGGAGAGCACACAGCGAATCATGTGCTGTAAATCCATGATAATTAAAAATAAATAAAGTGCAGGGGGTAAAAATTTAGATTGGTAAAATAGAAAAATATGGTATATTTAATGATATAATAACAGTGGTTACTTCACCAGCGGTAAAGTAATGCCGCACTGCTTCATGTACTTTCCTTTCATGTCATCATATGATTTTTCGCACTCGCTTTCACCACTTAAAAACACAAATTGGCACGCCCCTTCATTAGCGTAAATTTTTGCAGGAAGTGGAGTAGTGTTTGAGAATTCGAGTGTGACATAACCTTCCCATCCAGGCTCCAAAGGAGTAACGTTTACTATAATCCCACACCTTGCATAAGTTGATTTACCAACACAAACAACTAGTACATTCCTTGGTATACGAAAATATTCAACTGTACTTGCAAGTGCAAAGCTGTTTGGCGGAATTATGCATATATCTGTTTCCTTATCTATAAAACTATTCTCGG
>JAITFM010000019.1 GCA_031281335.1 Rickettsiales bacterium
AGGGCAGAACAAGATATTAGTTCAAGTACCTGGAGTAGAAGACACTGAACAAATAAAATCTCTGCTTGGCAAAACTGCTAAGCTAGCTTTCCATTTGGCAAACACTAATGTGGTCAAAATGCAGGATATAGACCACGAAACTACCGTCATACTCAAGGATTCTTTAGGCAACTCTTATCCAATATTCCGCAAGACTGAAATAGGCGGTGATTCGCTGGTTAACGCGTCAGTTAGATTCGGTTCGCTTGGTAAACCCACAGTACATTTTAAATTCGACAGCATAGCAAGTAAGAGATTCGCAAAAATCACTAGAGAAAACGTGGGAAAGCCCTTTGCAATTGTTCTTGATAACACAGTTCTAACTGTGCCAACAATACGCGAACCAATCCTAAATGGAGAGGGAGAAATTAGTGGTAATTTCACTGAAAAACAAGCGAGTGAGCTTGCAATACTCCTAAAATCTGGCGCACTGCCAGCACCACTTAAAATAATAGAAGAAAAAAATATCGGTCCAAGCCTTGGGGAAGAGTCAATAAAAGCAGGAGAAATAGCAGCGATGATCTCTATCGTAGCTGTTGCTTTATTTATAATTATTATTTACGGCAAGTTAGGCTTATTAGCCTCTGTTGCACTGCTTTTTAATGTAATTTCTATACTATTAATTCTTACCCTACTTGAAGCAACTCTGACTTTACCTGGAATTGCCGGCATTGCGCTAACTGTTGGCATGTCGGTTGACGCAAATGTTTTGATATTCGAACGCATTCGCGAAGAAATAAGATCAGGAAAAAGAACGGTTCGTGCCATTGAAGAGGGTTTTAAAAACGCAATAAAGACAATCCTCGATTCAAATCTCACCACACTAATTGCCGCGGGAATAATGTTTGCCATTGGCAGCGGGGCGATAAGAGGCTTCTCTGTTACTTTGTCAATAGGCATCTTATGCTCAATGTTCTCTGCAATCACAGTTACAAAATTGCTAATAGAATTGTGTGTCGATCCGAAGAAGTTGGTGCTTTAAATTTAGAGTGCCATTTATGCTTTTTGGGCGTGTAAACTGTTTTTACAGAATAACAAAGTCACCATACCTACGCTTCCTGCGAAGAAAAGCATCCTTTCACTTTTTCAACTATGGGCTGTATAATATAGTTATTTACTTTCTCAGCTATAGGCATTATTGCATGATGCGTTATAAAGAAGCTTACAGTTGGTGCTATAGCCCCTATTGCTGCTGCAGCTAAAGCTTTTGGTAACATTACACCAGGAAAAATAGCATTTGTAACTGCACCAATACCAACTCCGATTGCAACACTAGCGATACTGAAGCTAAGAAGAAACAAAACCATTCCACAGTAGCCATCACCAAATCTAGATAAAATTTCTTTATGCACTTCTTTTGGTTTACCGTTGTATATAAGATTCTCTCCAGCAAATATTACTGGCACTAATAAAAACTCACAAACAAGAGCTCCTCCTACTTGAGGTGATAAAACTATAGAACCTAACCCAAGACCTATAAGAACTCCCATTGTAGCACTTGTTGCTGCTAAGTACACATAAAACAATAAAAGTTCTTTCTTTTTTTCATCATACTCACTCCTTAATATTTAATTAACAGTAAAATATTACCTAATTTTTCCCTAATTTGTCAATTGATTTTAATCTAATTCCAAAACAACGAAATTGTTGTATAATGTCACTTTTAAGTTTTATTTCTAATGCATAGGTTTGCGATACTCTTTTCTATACTGCTTGCAATAGTTGCTTACTATTTAAACAATGAAGTCATATTTGAAGTAGCAAAGCTATTTAGTGACATATTTATTAGCTTGCTTAAATTGATCAGTTTACCTTTGGTTTTTCTATCCATAGTGTCTACAATTTCAGGACTTAAAGACTCAATTGAAATTAAAACTTTACTTAAGAAAACACTGTTCTATACGCTGCTTACAACCATTATAGCTGCGTTTGTTGCGCTATCTTTCTATTTACTTATGGATCCAGTGAGAAAAAATTTCATAAGTAACACGATAGAAAGCGTAAATGACGGCAATTACAACTACTTTTCATACTTGAAATCACTCATTCCTTCAAATTTTGTACAAGTCTTTCTTGAAAATAACGTTATTGGCAGCATATTGATCGCTTTTTTAATGGGTGGAGCTGTTATTTCACTCTCAAGAGAAAAACAGGATATATTACATCAAGTGTTTTCTGCACTTTTTGATGTGTTACTTAAAATTGCTCAAGGGCTACTGAAGTTTATTCCGCTTGCTGTGTGGTCTTTTATCACATGTTTTTTGCACGAGTTGAAAGGTGGCAGCGAGTTCAATAGTCTTTTGTGGTATTTTGCCTGCGTAATGTCTGCAAATTTCGTGCAAGCGTTTCTGGTTTTACCGCTACTTATGTGGTATAAAGGCATATCACCAATTCAAACGCTGAAGGGAGTTATGCCGGCGCTCACACTTGCGTTTTTTTCTAAATCATCCAGTGCAACACTGCCAACAACTATAGACTGCGTGCAAAATAAGCTAAAAGTACCAAAGAAATTGTCATCCTTTGTTTTACCAATATGCACAACAATCAATATGAACGCATGTGCTGCGTTTATTTTGATTACGGTAATGTTTGTCGCAGAGATGAATGGGCACACATTTTCTCTAAGCGAAATGTTTATATGGATTTTTTTAGCTACAGGAGCTGCAATCGGCAACGCTGGAGTGCCGATGGGATGCTATTTTATGGCAACTAGTTATCTTGTATCAATGAACGTTCCTTTGCATATTATGGGACTGATTTTGCCTATTTACACGATCATCGATATGTGTGAAACTGCAATAAATGTGTGGTCTGATGTTTGTGTAACTCAAATAATCAATAAAGAACGTAAGGGTGAAACTTAAAAAACGATGCTATACAAAGATGATCCAATAATGAAGGAATTTGAGGAAGCTGGAGCGATTTTGCACGGGCATTTTGTCCTGTCGTCAGGGCTGCATAGCGATACATATATACAATGCGCTAAGATTTTTG
>JAITFM010000071.1 GCA_031281335.1 Rickettsiales bacterium
ATTTATTATGCTGTCCTCAGAATACTCTAAATAAGAGGTAATATTGTCCATTTTTACATCACGCAATTTACCACTTGCTGCACTTTTAACAACTTTCAGAAATTTCTGAGTACAATTAATATAATTTACATAAGCTCTCACCATATTGATTTTGTGGTACTTAAGCTCTGATTCCAGTGTATCAATTATTCTCCAGCTGTCTCCATTATAAAATGCTACTCCTTTCGATACCAACTTACATATTATGTTACTAGCAGTTTTAGGATCCTTCTCTAATATGCTGATTCTTTTCATTACACAATCTGCAAAGTTGTACGTACCTTCGCATATCACCCCATATGAACGAATAGGAAAATTAAACCTCATTCCAGAACTCATAGCTTCGTCTACAATTTTTTCTAGTTGACTCATATTTTGAGCGTCAGATATTCTACTTAAAAACTCATTTAACTTTATCTGTTGATTTGGCATTAAATTACTCCATAAATCTTTAGACCTGAGCAAATGCCCTTCCCTATCACAATTTTGTTCTTTTAGATCAGTTGCTCCTGCCTCCAAAAACAAGCCCTTTATTCCAGAATCAAAAAAAGCTAAATTATCTGCTAACCCTACATCCAAAACTGCTTTCAGATCTTGATTACTCTTGTGCTTACTCAAAAATTCTTTGAGCTTAGCAGTGAGACCGGAATTATCTTCATAACATTTATCAAATATACTATATAATTCTTCACTCAACCTTTTTTTGTTGTCAGTGAAAAAGCATTTTTCAACATGGTATTGACCATTATCAATTGCAACTTGCCGTGGAGTTTTTCCTTGTTTATCAAGTGTATCACACTTAGCCTCGCCCTTTAGGAGTAAATCTATACTTCCATTACAACCAAAATAAGCAGCATAATGTAAAGGTGTTTTTCCTTCATTATCCTGCACATTAGGATCAGCTTTTACTTTTATGAGGGGAACTATACCGTTAAAACCAGTAATAGCATAATGTAAGGGTGTCTGTCCTCTATCATTTTTTGCGTTAGGATCAGCTCCAGCTTTTATAAGTAAATCTATTCCTTCACGTTTAACAGCCAAACTTGACACCACATGCAATACTGTCAACCCGGATTCTCCTCTTTTTAAGTTAAGAACAGTTTTTAGATCTTGATTGTTCTTATTATTTTGTAAAAATTTCTCAAGTTCTTTATGGTTTGCAAAACGGCGATTTACTTCTTCTGTGTCTTGACTGTGGTAACCAAGAAGTAGATAGTTGTTAAGAATACTCAACAGTTTCCTATTTAACTTTTTTTGACTTTCCGTTAAATCAGACTTGTCAACAAACCATAAATGTACTAAATTATTTAGATTATTAGCATACGAGCCTTGAGCACTATCTGTTAAAGTACTACTATGAAATAAACATAAACACTCTTTAACCAATTCATAAAATCCATCTGTTTCTAACAGCCCTTGTCCAGTACTTAATTTCTCTCCTAGCTTACGCTCATTTGCTTGCTTACTAACAGACTCTCCAACATGTTTCCATGTTGACGTAGTGACATCCATACCACCTCCTAACCTAGACAGATAATATATTGTATACAACATACAGCATGAGTAAAGCTTAAATTTATATGTAAAATATATTTTTATACTAGTTGTTGCTTTTTTCAAAGCCGGCACCTACCTTTTTTAGAAAAATGGTAGAGGGTTATAGGAAAGAAAGTAGAAGATTTTAAATAAATAATTAGATGTAAAAAACGATGTGTATAGCTAGTAAAACAGGCTGTTATAGCGAATTTTGTGATATATCAGAATAGATATAGTGGGCAATGACAGACTTGAACTGCCGACCTCCTCGGTGTAAACGAGATGCTCTACCAGCTGAGCTAATTGCCCCTTTAAGTGTAATTCTATAGCTCAATATTATTGTTGTAAACAAAAAGTAGAACCACATGCTGTCTAATTTCTCATTGACCATTTGCTTAACTAAATGTTAATATTACAATTACTTCGATTAAAGTGTAGAAAATGCAAGACAACATAGTACCAGTTTCAATAGTGAAAGAGCTGGAAGATTCTTATCTCTCTTACGCAATGAGCGTGATCATAAGCCGGGCTATACCTGACGTGCGCGATGGGTTTAAACCTGTACACAGGCGCATATTATATGCAATGGCAAGGGCAGGGTACGATGCTGGTAAGCCATATAAAAAGGCAGCTCGTATAGTTGGGGACGTAATGGGGAAATATCACCCACACGGTGACATGGCTATTTATGACTCCTTGGTCAGAATGGCTCAAGATTTCTCTCTTCTTTTACCACTTATTGATGGGCAAGGTAACTTTGGTTCAATAGATGGAGATCCACCAGCTTCGATGCGATATACAGAAGCAAGGCTCCACAAAGTGTCGCATTTTTTATTGAATGATATCGATGAAGATACAGTTGACTTTAGGCCAAATTACGATGGAAACGAAACAGAGCCTGTTGTACTACCTGCGGAGTTTCCGAACCTATTGGTAAATGGTGCAAGTGGTGTTGCAGTTGGTATGGCAACCAACATTCCTTCTCATAACCTTGGTGAGGTAATTGATGCCTGCATGTTATATATAGATAATCCTGAAGCAACTTTAGATGAATTGCTTGAAGTGGTGCCAGGGCCGGATTTTCCAACTGGTGGAACGATTCTTGGTAGGTCTGGAATAAGATCAGCGTTTGCCACAGGCCGAGGCTCAATTGTTGTACAAGGTAAAACTCATATAGAAGATCTGCCGCAAGATAGGCAAGCAATAGTTATTGATGAAATACCTTACCAAGTAAATAAAGTAAAATTAATTGAGAAAATAGGTGAGCTTGTAAAAGAAAAGAAAATTGATGGCATAACTGAAATCAGGGATGAGTCCGATAAGTCCGGCATTAGGGTAGTGATTGATCTTAGGAAAAATACCGCAGCAGATTTTATACTGAATCAAATACTGGGACTTACTCCTCTAAGAAGTAGCTTTAGTGTTAACACTTTGGTTTTGAGCAACAACAGACCTGCTTTGATGTCACTGAAAGGGATCATAGCTGCTTTTGTTGACTTTAGAAAAGAAGTGTTAATCAGGAGAACGGAGTTTCGTCTAAGAAAAACTAGGGAAAAAGCTCATATATACATAGGGCTCTATATTGCAGTCTTGAGCATAGATGAAGTGATAAAAATCATCCGTGGTGCAAAAGATCCTGAGGAAGCAAGCAAAGAGCTTTTAAATAAGGAGTGGAAGACTTCAGCGGAAATAAACACGATTATTAGCTTGATTTCAGACAGTGAGAGCTTTTTAAAAGACGGAGTGTACAGATTAACTGAGCTGCAGACGAAGGCTATTCTTGACATGAAATTGCAACGCTTAACAGGTCTTGAAAAAGGCAAATTAGAAGCTGAGCTAAATTCAATGATCAACCTGATAAAAGAATATATCTCTTTTCTTGGCTCAGAGGAAAAGTTGATGAAGGAAATAAAAAATAATTTACAAGAAATAAAGAACAGATTTGCTGTACCGCGAAAAACTTCAATAGAAGAATCAGATGTAGACATTGAAGCTGAGGATCTTATTCCACAAGAGGATATGGTGGTAACTGTAACTATGAATGGTTACATTAAGCGCGTGAAGCTTTCTCACTATAGAACTCAGCGTCGTGGTGGAAAAGGAAAGCTGGGACAGGGATTAAAGGAAGAAGATGTAACCACGAAATTGTTTGTTGGAAATACCCACACTAGCCTTTTATTCTTTTCCAATATTGGCAGAGTTTATAGGTTAAAGGTTTATAAATTACCTCTTGCAGAGCCAACAGCACGTGGAAGAGCGCTTGTTAATGTATTTCCTCTCACTGAAGGTGAAACTATAACTAACATCATGCCGCTCCCAAGTGAGAATGATGAAAATCAGAATATAGTCTTTGCTACTGCTCATGGAAACATAAGGCGTAACTCTTTAGCAGACTTTCACTATATTCCAAGTAATGGAAAGATAGCAATCAAGCTCGATGAAGGAGACAAATTAGTGTCGGTTAAAGTATGCAACGAAATTGATCACGTTTTACTTTCAACGACACTTGGGAAAAGCATCAGATTTGTTGTAAGTGATGTTCGCCAATTCAAAAGCCGCAATTCAGATGGTGTAAGAGGCATCAAACTTGTAAAGAGCGACAGCGTGATATCCATGACCATACTAAACGGTATAGGTGTCACAACAGAAACAAAAGAACTTTACCTAAAAGTTCCACTTGCAAAAAGACTGGAAGCTGCTACTAACAACGCCATTGATTCTAAGTTAGAAAAGACTTTGAACGATTTGGGAATAGACAGTGAATTATTCTTAAAACTTGCGGTGAATGAGGAGTTTATACTAACCATTACCGAAAATGGATTTGGTAAAAGAACTTCTGCGTATGAGTACAGAGTAACCAATAGGGGTGGTGTTGGTATCACCAATATTCTTACTACCAGCAGAAACGGCAGTGTCGTTGCTAGTTTTCCAGTTGAGCAGGGTGACAATATAATGCTCATTACAGATAAAGGAAAGTTAATTCGCATTTCAGTGGATGATATTAGAATCACAGGACGTAGCACTCAGGGAGTCACCCTATTTAAAACAGAGAGTAAAGAAAAGGTGGTGTCAGCAGCAAAAATTGAAGATCCTGGTTCCACTGAAGATAGCACTTCTGAAGAAGTCGGAAACTCTGTCTCCTCTGAGCTGTAGCAACGATAGCTAAAAGTGCAAGTTTTTATTGATTAATCTATAGTATTTAAGCTAAAATATATACTTGTAGCTGGGTAGAGATCGATGGACAAAAAATTAAATAAAAATAAAAAATCGTTGGCAGATAAGAAGGCTAAAGAAGCATCTCCTGTTAAAGACCACACTAAAAATAAGAGTAGAAGAGATTTTATAACATTAACTACATGTGCTATGGCAGGTATAGGAGCAGCAAGTGGACTTTGGCCACTAGTTAAGTCCATGAATCCTTCCGCTGAAGTTTTAGCGATGTCTACGGTCGAGGTTAATCTATCTGATATTCAAGAAGGGCAAGGGAAAAAAGTAAAATGGCAAGGTAAACCGGTATTTATTCGCAGACGTACGAAACAAGAGATTGAGGCGGCAAGAGCAGTTGATGTAAAAAATTTGCGAGATCCCCAGCCGGATGAGCAAAGAGTATGCAAAGGAAAAGATGAGTGGTTAATTATGGTTGGAATATGTACCCATCTTGGGTGTGTGCCGGTTGATCATGCTACAAAAGACGGCAATGGCTGGCTCTGCCCTTGCCATGGCTCATATTATGATACATCAGGTCGAGTAATTGGGGGGCCTGCACCAAAAAATATGGCTATACCTGATTATTTTTTCCCAAGTGAAAATGTTGTGATAATTGGCAAAAAGGCTTAACCTAGTAGCTCTCTTGCATTATGGTAAGGAATTTTTAGGAGAAACGCAGATAAAATACCTGGAGTATCTCAGCCACTAACACATAGCAGAATGACGGTGTCTTCTGGCAGGCTTGAATCACAATGTTCGTATAGCTGCGACCCGAGAGGTACTTTCTCTTATCCATTGTAGATATTGCACGGTACTGTCAACTTGGTCATTGTGATGTACTTCTGGGAACATTAAAATCTCATA
>JAITFM010000027.1 GCA_031281335.1 Rickettsiales bacterium
CTCACTTATAGGTATATTCTTATTATTTATTATACATTTCAACTTTTTTCTTTTCTCTTCATATTGATCGTGCAATTTTATCCTACGAAGATTTCTTTGTACCATAGATTTTTTTGCCATATACCTCTTCTCTTAATTAATCAAAAAAGGGAAACCTAAAAACTAGCAATAACTCTTTTGCTTCTTTATCACTAGTCGTACTTGTTATAATATTGATATCCATACCTCTAATCCTACTTATTTTATCGTAATCTATTTCTAAAAATGAGATATGCTCCTTTATACCAAAGGAAAAATTACCATTACCGTCAAATTGCTTTACACTAAATCCTCTAAAATCTTTTTCTCTCGGTAAAGCAACATATACCAATCTTTCTAAGAATTCATACATTTTATCTCTACGCAAAGTTACTTTACAACCTACTGTAGCGCCTTTTCTTATCTTAAAACCAGAAATGGATTTTTTTGCAAACGTCGATACAGGCTTTTGCCCTGCAATTAAATATAGATCATCAAGCGGCTCATTTATTGCTTTACTGTCCGTAGCAGCATCTCCAACACCCATATTAATACATACCTTGACAAGCTTAGGTACTTGCATCATGTTGCCGTAGTTAAACTTGTCCTTCAAGGATTTTACCATACTATCTCTGTACAATTCTTTAAACATATCAACCTAGTCTATTATTTCCCCAGAAACTTTTGCAAAACGCACTTTTTTACCATCTATAATCTTAAACCCTACTCTAGTTGGAGCTTTATACTTAGGGTCTAATACTGCGATGTTAGATATATCAATAGCTAACTCTTTATTTAGTATACCGCCACTACTACCAGCTTTCGGTTTAGTATGTTTCTTATGTACATTCACTCCAGAAACAACAGCCCTTTTTTTAGCACCACGTGTGATAATTTTGATTACTTTACCAACTTTTCTTCTATCCCTGCCAGTTAAAACTATAACGTCATCACCACTTTTTATTTTTGCACTCATTATAAAACCTCAACAGCTAATGACATTATCTTCATAAAAGAACCAGACGGCAATTTTTTCACCGGACCAAATACTCGAGTACCAAGCGGCTCACCTTGATTATTAACTAAAACTACAGCATTGCTAGAAAAACAAATTACAGAGTTATCAGATTTTCTAATACGATTTCTCACTCTAACAACAACTGCTCTATATATTTTTCCCTTCTCGACCTTCACTTTCGGGTTGATAGATTTAGTAGACACAATAATTGTATCACCTACAGATGCAGACTTCCTTCCGCCTAACAAGCTAATACAAAGCACTTCACGTGCACCAGAATTATCAGCTACTTCTAACAATGTATTTTTTTGAATCATATAAATACCTTACTCAACTCGCGCAACAACCCATTTTTTAGTAGCAGAAATAGGCTTGTGTTCTTGTATAAAAACCCTATCTCCTTCTTTGCAACTATTACTCTCATCATGTGCTGTGTACTTTTTATATTTTTTTATAACTTTTTTATAAAGTTTATCCTTATATACCTGCAATACTGAGACCTTTACAGTTTTATCGCACTCAGCTTTAGTTACAACACCACAAAAAATCTTCTTAGGCATTCTCTTCCTCCATTCTTCTTTCATTTAATATAGTTAAAATACGAGCTATGCTCTTTCTGATCAAGCCAAAACGCGAAACATTACTACACTGTCCTAATTTCTTCTGAAAAACCAAATTAACAAACTCTTTCCTCAAATTTATAAGAATTTCATGCAACTCTTGCGAGGATTTTGATCTAATATCAGCTATATCCATCGTAACTCCGTTCAACTATGATTAGATATAAATTTACATTTTACAGGAAGCTTGGCAATTGCTTTTTCAAGCGCCAATCTTGCTAAATGCATAGGAACATCACTACTAATCTCAAACAACACCCTACCAGGCTTAGCTTTAAATACCCAAAATTCAACACTACCTTTTCCTTTACCCATCCGTACATCTGCTGGCTTTTTACTAACAGGAGTATCAGGAAAAATTCTTATCCACACTTTACCAGAACGTTTCAACGTTCTGGATATCACACGCCTCACAGTCTCAATATGCTTAGACTGAATTCTACCTGCTTCTATAGCTTTTAAACCGTAATCGCCAAAAGATAGTGTGCTACCACCTTTTGTATTACCCTTAATTCTCCCTTTAAACACCTTTCTATATTTACTCTTTTTGGGAACAAACATTTCAATACGCCTTAATTAACAACATAAACCCAAACCTTAACCCCTATAATACCATATATAGTCTTTGCTTCACAAAAAGCATAATCTATATTAGCACGTAAAGTGTGTAAAGGCAAACGACCTTCTTTATACCATTCAGTACGAGCTATTTCAGCTCCACCAAGACGCCCAGAACAGCTTACCTTGATACCTCCACCTCCCATTCTCAAACAACTTTGAATAGCTTTTTTCATTGCTCTTCTAAATGAAACACGTTTCTCTAATTGCTGTGCTATGCTGTTTGATATTAAAGCTGCATCTACTTCAGGCCTTTTTATTCCTACTACATTTACTTCCACATTATTTTTTACTTTCTCAGCTATTTTTTGTTTTACCTTCTCAATATCCAAGCCTTTCTTACCTATTATCACTCCAGGTCTAGAAGAATGTATCGTTACAGACACTAAATCAACTTTGCGCTCTATAATTATTTTGGAAAGACCAGCATGCTTAAAAGACTCATTTATGTAACTGCGAATAGATAAATCTTGATGCAATTTTTCTTTGTAATCTTTATTAGCATACCAAATAGAATCCCAGGTATTAGTATTTATTTTTAATCTAAATCCTATAGGATTAACCTTCTGCCCCATATTTTACACTTTCCTCACTAATTTTATACTCTTACAAATCATATAATTTCCTCTAACTTTATAGTTATATTGCTGTAATGCTTGCTAATTCTATTGGCTCTACCCATGGCTTTTGGAAACACCCTACGCAAAGTAAAAGACTTACCTACCAAAACTTCCTTTATATATAGATTATCAATATCCAATCCATAATTATATTGAGCATTAGCAATTGCAGAATTTAATACTTTCCCTATAAGGCCAGCAGCTTTCTTTTCGCAAAACCTCAATTGCACAATAGCAAAAGAAACTTTTTTATTGCGCACTAAATTGGCAACCAAATTTAACTTACGAGGAGTGGATTTTAAAACCCTAGAACTAGCTTTAATTACTGTGTACTCGTTTTTCATACTAATTACCTTCTTGCTGCCTTTTTATCACCACTATGCCCAGTAAACTTACGAGTAGGCGAAAATTCACCAAATTTATGACCTATCATATTCTGATCATTAACATTAACAGGTATGTAATCTTTACCATTATAAACAGCAAATTTTAAACCTAAACAATTAGGAAGGATTACAGAAACTCTAGAATGAATTTTTATCACCTTATTAATAGAACCCTCCTTTAAAGCTCTATTCACTAACTTTAGCACAGACGGGTGACAAAAAGGTGGTTTCCACGCAGATCTACTCATAAACTAACCTTTCAATTGTTTTATATACTTATCACTAAATTTATTTCTCTTCCGAGTTTTCTTTCCTTTTGTTGCAACACCCCAAGGAGTAACAGGGTGACGCCCACCAGAAGTCTTTCCTTCTCCACCTCCATGAGGGTGATCCACTGGATTCATAGCAACTCCGCGAACGGCAGGCCTAACTCCCAACCACCTACTTCTTCCTGCTTTACCTAATTTTCTATTTTTACGATCAGGATTAGACATTACACCAATAGTAGCTTTGCAAGAAGACAAAATCAACCTAACTTGACCAGATCTCAACCGTAATAAAACATAGTTGCCGTCACGACCAACAATTTGTGCATAACAACCAGCAGCTCGAGCAATTACAGCACCATTACCTGGCTTCAGCTCAATACCATGAATAAAAGAACCAACAGGTATACACCTCAATGATAAACAATTGCCTGGTAATATATCAGCATCATCTCCTGACATTACAACATCACCAGGCTTTACGTTTTGTGGAGCCAGTATATAAGATTTAGTATTATCGCTCTTATATGATATTAACGCTAAAAACCCACTTCTATTTGGATCATATTCTACTTTCTCAACTATACCTTGATCATTTCTATTACGTTTGAAATCTACAATTCTGTACTTCTTCTTGTGACCACCACCCTTATGGCGAGTTGTAATTCTACCGTAATTATTTCTTCCACCACTGGACTTTTTACCAAATGTAAGAAGCTTTTCTGGCTTATCTTTTGATAAACCAACTTTACTCACTAACACAGTTCCACGAGAGGATGGAGTAACAGGATTAAGAAACTTTATACCCATATTAAACACTCATTATATCTAACTTTTGATCATCCATCAAAGAAAAATAAACTTTCTTTTTTTGTTTTTCATAGCCAACCACGCCTCTAAAGCGCCTACGTTTAGGTTTAACTCTAACAATATTTATAGAGGAAACTTTAACACTAAATAGAGACTCTATTGCCAACTTTATTTTATGCTTATTTGCATTTACGAAAACATACAAAGAATATTTATTAAATTTCTCCCTTAAAAAAGAGGCTTTTTCCGTAATTATAGGATATTTTATTATATCATTGTATTTAATCATAACAATCTACCTTCAAGATGTTTTAAAGCATCACTTGTCAACATTATGCATTCGTGATTTAATATATCAAAAACATTCAACCCAATAGGCTTGATCAAGTTTACATGGTGTAGGTTCCTAGTAGCACGTAGCAATCCATCTCCATAATCACCAACTATCAGAAAGGAAGAAAATTTAAAATTTTTAATATATTTACACATTTCAGACGTTTTCTTCACATCAATATTCAAACTATCAAGAATGATTAATTGATTATTAAAATATTTTAGAGATAAAGCAATTCTTAAACCAAACTTGCGTACTTTTTTGTTAAGAGAATAGGCATGACTCCTAACAACAGGACCAAAAATAACTCCACCACCCCTAAATTGAGGAGAACGCAAGCTTCCTTGCCTTGCTCTACCAGTGCGCTTTTGACTATAAGGCTTAGCTGTTGTACCAGAAACATCACTGATGCCTTTTGCTTTGTGAGTACCAGCTCTCCTCTTTGCTAATTGCCATCTAACTATATCATGCAAAATACTCAATTTTTGCTTAACGGAAAATATCGAAGGGTTAAGCTGAGTGATACCTATATTATCATTAGATAGATTAACTAATTTACATTCCATAACTAATTTACCAAACCACTAGCATTATCATCATTTGCATCTAACAGTAGACCTACCGGAAAAGGAATATCTTTATGTAAAGGCTTTTTAACTGCATCTCTCACAAAAACGTAAGAATTTCTAAATCCAGGAACGTTGTTACCTTTTACAGCAATTATACTATTTTCATGATCGATAGATAATATTTTCATGTTATGTACAGTTACTCTGCTACTACCTAAATGACCAGCCATTTTCTTTCCTTTAAATACTCTACCAGGATCCTGACATTGACCAGTAGAACCTTGCGACCTATGAGCAATAGAAACACCGTGAGATGCCCTAAGCCCACTGAAATTATATCGCTTCATTACACCAGCAAACCCCTTACCTATAGAATAACCTGTAATGTCAAGATATTGACCAACCACAAAATGGTTAACTCCTACTCTTTTACCACACTCTATTCCTGAGAGATCTCTCAATCTACTTTCATATAGTTTATACCTACTATTTATTCCTCTCTTCTTTAAATATTCTAACTGAGGTCTTGCAATATTTTTAAAATCTCCAGTACCTAAAATAACCGAATTATAACCACATTTATCTTGCTCTTTCACATCAACAATACAAGTTTCACTAAGATGCAATAAAGTTACAACTATGCGACCATTATCAGAATATATAGCAGTATGACCAATATTTGTCATCAACAAACCAATTCTTTTTAATAAATTCATTCTTTTCATTTTCCTTTCCTAAAGACTTTTTTAATCTTTAAATAAATTTCTACACCAGGAGGAGGAGGAGGAAAAAACGATGAATCTCCAAGCATCTGCATCATAGTAGGGGTGAGGCCATATAGAACAATCAGACGCTCAGAAGTTCTCTTTTCAAATTGTTCATGAGATTTTTTATCAACATGAGGAGACCTACCAACATCGAATTTAAAATTATCTCTTGGCAATGCAACCGGACCTGATAGCTTTGCATCAGAATGTTTAAATTTATCCTTAAATCCACGAACAAACTCTCTAACATATTTCTCTAATTTTGAACAATCAAAAGCTCTGCTTATGATATATGCAACTTGCTCTATTTCAGTCACCACGTCTACTCCAAAATTTCAGAAACAACACCAGAACCAACAGTTCTACCACCCTCTCTTATTGCAAAACGCAATCCCTTATCCATCGCTATTGATACTTGCAATTCCACTTCTATACTTACATTATCTCCCGGCATTACCATCTCTTTCCCTTCCAGCAACTTTATACTTCCCGTTACATCTGTCGTTCTTATATAAAATTGTGGCTGATAATTTGCAAAAAATGGCGTATGCCTCCCTCCTTCTTCTTTCTTCAATATATACACCTCTGCCTTAAACCTATTATGCGGCGTTATTGTCCCTGGCTTCGCTAATACCTGCCCCCTCTCCACTTCTTCTCTCTTTGTCCCCCTCAGCAATATCCCTACATTGAGTCCTGCACATCCCTTGTCTAGTAACTTCTTAAACATCTCAACACCTGTACATATCGTCTTTTGCGTTGCTTTCAGACCTATTATTTCTATCTCTTCACCCATCTTTACTTCTCCCTTTTCTATTCTTCCTGTTACTACAGTTCCACGCCCCGATATTGAAAATACATCTTCTATTGGCATTAAAAATGGTAAATCCACAGGCCTCGGCTGATCCGGCACATACTCATCTAATGCTTTCATCAATTTATCCATTGATTTTTTTCCATATTCACTACTTTCGTCACCTTCCAGTACTTTCAATGCCGAACCCACAATAACTGGTACTTCATCTCCAGGAAAACCATACTTTGTTAACAATTCTCTGACTTCCATCTCCACCAAACCAATCATATCGTGATCAGCAACATCAGCTTTATTTATGTATACCACAATATGCTTAACACCAACTTGCTTTGCCAGTAATATGTGTTCTCTTGTTTGTGGCATCGGCCCATCAACCCCTGACACTACCAATATTGCCGCATCCATCTGCGCTGCACCTACTATCATGTTTTTTACATAGTCAGCATGCCCAGGACAGTCGATGTGTGCATAATGCCTCTTTTCCGTCTGATATTCAACATGCGCTGTTGCGATCGTTATTCCCCTTTTCCTCTCTTCTGGTGCTTTGTCTATTTGATCGTATGCTACAAAATTCCCATAATATTTCGTTATTGCCGCTGTCAATGTCGTCTTCCCATGATCCACATGCCCTATTGTCCCCACATTCATATGTGGCTTGCCAAATGCTTCTACTACTTGTGTCATAATCGTTACCCTTAATTATACCTTAACTCATCAACCACATACTGTGGCACTTGTTCATAACAAGAAAAATGCATACTATATTGAGCCCTTCCTTGAGATATAGAACGCAAAACATTTATATAACCAAACATACTTGCAAGAGGCACTAAAGCAAGGATTATAGCGCTATTATTATGCGTTTCCATACTTGAAACCTGTCCTCTTCTACTATTTACATCACCCATAATATCACCCGTATACTCTTCAGGTGTAATAATTTCAACCTTCATTATAGGTTCTAACATCTTTGGACCAGCTTTATTTGCCATTTCCTTAAAAGCACCTTTGGCAGCTAGCTCAAAAGCTAAAGGACTTGAATCAACTTCATGAAAGGCACCATCAATAAGAGTAGCCTTAAAATCAATAACTGGGAAGCCAGAGATCATTCCTCCCCCTTTTATCAACTCCAAACCATTTTGCACACCAGGAATGTATTCTTTTGGAATTGCGCCACCCACGATTTTACTTTCAAATTGAAACCCAGAACCAGGCTCAAGAGGTTCAAATAAGATCTTTACTCTAGCAAATTGACCAGCACCACCTGATTGTTTTTTGTGAGTGTAATCAATCTCAACAGATTTAGTAATAGTTTCACGATATGCAACCTGAGGCGCACCAATATTAACATCAACGTTAAACTCACGCTTTACTCTATCTGTAATAATTTCAAGATGCAATTCACCCATACCTTTTAATATAGTCTGACCACTTTCCGCATTTACCGACATTCTTAAAGAAGGATCCTCTGCAACCAATCTATTTAAAGCAACACCTAACTTTTCCTGATCTGAAGTAGTCTTAGGCTCCACAGCAATTTCAATAACAGGCTCAGGAAACTCCATACGCTCTAATAATATAGGAAAATCATGCGAACATAAAGTATCACCAGTAATTGTTTTTTTCAATCCAACTAAAGCAACTATATCCCCAATTTTAGCTTCGTTTATATCTTCCCTGTTGTTCGCATGCATAAGCAGCATTCTACCAATTCCTTCAGTCTCATTTTTTACCGCGTTCAACACAGTAGATTTAGACTTCAACTTACCGGAATAAATACGAATAAACGTTAGGCTACCCACAAATTTATCTGTCATCACTTTAAATGCAAGAGCGACAAATTTTTCTTGTTCCGAAGGTTTAATCGCAATTTTCTTTTCTGGATCCTTAGGATTAGTTCCAACAATTTCATCAACATCAATAGGGGAAGGTAGAAAATCAACTATACCGTCTAAAAGCGGCTGCACTCCTTTATTTTTAAAAGCTGATCCACATAATACAGGAACAAACGCTCCTTTAATAGCTCCACTCCTCACACATTTCTTCAGCAAATCTACCGGCAGGTCATTAGATTCAAAATAAGTGTTCATTGCTTCATCATCCATTCCAGCTGCAGTATCTAATAAAAGATTTCGATACTCCTGAGCTTTATCAAGCAAATCAGAAGGAACATCTTCATAGAAAAATTTAGCACCTAACGTCTCTTCTTCCCATATAATAGCCTTCATAGAGATAAGATCTAGATCGGAAGAGCACAC
>JAITFM010000057.1 GCA_031281335.1 Rickettsiales bacterium
GACTTTCTTCTCGAAATTAACACAACTTCACCCACGGGAGTAGTTTACGTCAACAAATTATATAATGCATTGCTAGAAAGAAATCTTTGGGATACATTCGAAGAAAAAGCAAGCAGCCATATCCGTCAGCTAAATTCTTGAGCCATTACCTTGATAAACTCAGTAACCCCATTCCTTATTTTTGTTCTCTTAGTATTATTAGCCATATCACGCAATTTTTGACAATTTTGCAATAGATCAACTAGCAACACTCTTAAATTTTTTTTCGCTTCACTATTTTGCTCAACTACTACAGCTGCCCCTGAATCTTCGATATATTTTGCGTTATAAAATTGATGACTATCTTTTGAGTAAGGATAAGGAATATATATAGCGGGGCGCTCAGCAAGAGTGATTTCCGCTATCGAGGTTGCTCCTGCTCGGCTAATTATCAAATGAGCACTTACTAGCCTACTTTCCATGTCATCAAAAAACTCACTTAATTTATAATTGATTCTTTCACTCTCATATAGGCCCCTAACTCTGTCCATATTTTTCTTTGTACATTGCTGCGTTACTCTAATCTTCCCTTTCATTTCAGTAGGCAGATTACAAATTACGTCACTCACTATATCATCAAAAAAATTTGCACCTTGACTACCTGCTATTATTAATATGTTTAGGGTTTTCTCAGCGCAAGAATAACCTTGTACCTTTATGTCAATGAAGCTCCCTGTAAAAACACATTTACTGCTCCTCGCATATTTAGTCTCTGGAAAGCTAGTTGCAATTAATTTTGCACCTTTGGAAAAGAATCTGTTTACTCTCCCTAAAACTGTATTTTGTTCATGCAAAATTATAGGTATAGAGAGAATCTTTGCTGCAAGAAGAGTTGGAAAAGAAGCATAGCTACCAAAACCAATGACTAGTTTTGGTTTCAATTTTCTTATTTGATATAGTGCTAACACACAACCACATATCAAAAAAAGGAAAAACTTAAATTTGTTGCCGCTTGGCTTACATAACGGCAGGGTATAGCTTTCCACGTCAGTATTTTTATCTGTTTTTTTATCAGTAAATAATGTGCTATTATATCCTTGTACTTTTAGTGCTCTTGCTAAGGTTATAGCTGGAAAAATGTGTCCGCCTGTACCACCTGTTGCTAGAATGATATTCATCTGTGTATAGCAAATTGATACTAGATTGTTAACCATTACTTAACAATTTGCACGTAAAATTTTACTAGGCTTTATATGGTTGGGAATCAAAAATGTCTGAAAACAATAGTAAAAAAGAATTTAACGTGAAAAATAAGCCTCAAGAACAAGGAGAAGGCAAAAGCGGAGGTTTTGTAGGACTGTTAAAAAACATAATAAAAGCTCTCTTCAATTTGGTCGTTGATCTACCTCAGCAAGAGCAATGTAAAAATTACAATCAGCAAGAAGATAAAGATATGAGCACTGAAACAACAGTCAAGCAGAGGGGTAAAAAAAATCCGGAGGATCTTGATCAAAAGCAAGTGAAAAAAGCAGCTGAAGGGTTAAAAGAAAGGTTACAGAAATCTGGTGCTGGTAATCAACCTGTTGGGATTGAAGTACCCAGTCAAGCTACAACTCAAGATATTGATGATGTCAAAGCAATGGAACGCTGATTCAACTGTTTAACGATTCATCGTCTGCCGCAAGAACCGATTCGTGTATCATTTCTGAAATGGTTGGATGAGGAAAGATCGTAGACTTTATGTCGGAGTCTGTTCCTTCTAGTTGCTTTGCAAGAGCAAAATTGCTAATTAACTCTGTTACTTCTGCTCCTATCATGTGAGCGCCAAGAAGTTCGCCTGTTTTTTTATCAACCACTGTTTTTACTAACCCTTCGGTTTCACTGAGTGCAATGGACTTGCCATTAAAATTAGAATGAAATTTTCCTATTTTTATATTATACCCATTTTTTATTGCCTGTTCTTCAGTAAGGCCAATACTTGCTATTTGCGGGTGAGAGTAAGTGCAATTTGGTATGCACTCTTTTTTTAACTTATGAGGACTTTTGCCAGCAATCTTTTCAACGCAGATCACAGCTTCATGACTTGCCTTATGCGCTAAACATGGCGGGCCAGCTACATCACCTATCGCATACACGTTAGGTTCACTTGTTTCATACCATTCATTCGTTTCAATAAAACCAGAAGAGCTTAATTTAATTTTTGTATTTTCTAACCCTATATTTTCAGTGTTTGCCTGAACGCCAACTGCAACAATTACTCTATCGAATTCTTTGCTCTCACCACTACTTAGTTGCACTTGAGTAGAGCCTTTATTTTTAGTAAAAGCTTTTACACTATTGTTTGTATATATTTTTATTCCCTGTCTTATAAGTATTTCTTGTGCTAAATTTGAAATCTCTCTATCTTCCAGCGGTAAAATAGTGTCTTTTACTTCTACAATTGTTACTTCAACTCCCAAAGTACCATAAAAACTCGCAAATTCTACTCCAATTGCACCAGACCCTATAATTAGTAGCGATTTTGGCAGTCTATCTGGAGTCATAGCATGCTGTGCATTCCATATTAAATCTCCATCTGCCTCTATTCCAGGTAGATTTCGCGCTCTTACACCTGTTGCTAAGATAATATGCTTGGAAACAATTTCTTGCTCCTCTTTACCATTAAAAATTTTTATAGTATGGTTACCCGCAAGTTTACCAAGGCCTTGGTGAATTTTAATGTTATTTTTCTTCATCAAATACGCAACACCTTTTGATAACTTATCAACAACGTTCCTTGAGTATTTCACTATCGACTGAATATCAAAGCTTGCATCTTTTACTTTTATACCAAACTCTTCTGACCTTCTTATTAATCTGTAAATTTCAGATGCTCTAAGCAGAGATTTTGTTGGTATGCACCCCCAATTTAAGCATATACCACCTAAATTCTTCTCTTTTTCAATAATCGCAGTTTTAAACCCAAGCTGCGCTGCTCTAATTGCTGCTATATAACCACCAGGACCACTACCTATAACCGTAACATCATACTCACTCATCAGTTTTCTTCGTATTAAAAAAGATTATATATAACAGACGGAACCTATATAATCAACGGCGTTATCTCCTGTCATCCAAGCAGATGGCACTAGAATCCAGCTCTCATTCAATCCCATTGAAAACTTTGTATTTTTACATAAGACTACTTTTATGTTCACCAACTTAATAAAATTCCTGGTAGCCAGCGTTACGCGCTGGGATGATAGGTATCATTCGAGTAACGGATACTGGAACCAGGAAAGCTTTTGAGTATACAAATAGTATAATGAAGATTAAATTGTAAAATCCTCTAAAGGAGATATACTGGCATCTTCCTGTATTGTATAGTCATCCACTGAGGGACTGTGCAGCACATCCTGCGCTTTGCCATCATCCACTACTGCGTAATCAATATTACACTTATTTAGTCCACCTAATATTCTGCCTTGGAAATATTTTTCACCATAGCCTTCCATAATAACGTTTATATAGTCAGCACTGTCAATATCAGAAAGCTTGTTGCATATTTTTGGATCTTTAACTGCATAGTGTTGTGTAAACTTACACTCACTACCGTCATCTTTACAAAAAGAAAACTTTCCTTTTTGGTTGCTATCTGCAGTAATGATAAATCTGTTGCCTTCTTTATCTTTCGCTGAGAACTCATTACTACCCTTGTCTATGGAATATTGTTCCTTTGGGA
>JAITFM010000064.1 GCA_031281335.1 Rickettsiales bacterium
TTAAAATGACAAGAAAACTTGTATTTGGCGTACTATTGTTTAATTTTTCGCACTATGTGCACTGCCTGTCTTTTTAAAACTTCGGGTTTTTACCCATACAAGCTGAAACGCGCTTATAAGTCGTTTAAGACATCACCCAACGTCGGATTTTAAAATAGAGAGTGGAATAACTAGCTACCTCGGGGTTTTATTGTCTTTTTTCCCTGCCTGGTAAATTTCTTAAATATTATAGCTTAGACTAGTTGCATTTAAAAGCAGCTAAATTGCAGCGTTTAAGACATAAAAACGCCAATACTGAAAATAAATACCGACCAGGGCTTCTTTTGCTTTTTTTTTCTCGTTTGGTAAATTTCTTAAATATTTATTACTATAGTAGTATCCTGGATTCCAGTGGTAAGAACTGGGATGACAAAAAAGGAGGCACTGGAATGACAAGAAAAGGAAGCATTGGGATGACAGGGAAAAGGTCTATTTGTATGACACCCTCTTGGTAGGCTCAAATCACAATGTTCGTGTATGCTAAAGGGTGTATTGCTAGTCAAAAAATGACTGTGCAGAAGACCTAATAACATGTATAATTTATAAACAATCTTTGAGGTAGATTATGAAACTAGGCGTTAACATCGATCACGTTGCAACCCTCCGCAACGCACGCGGAACTTCTTACCCAGATCCATTGAAAGCAGCAGAAATAGCTATTGATGCAGGAGCAGATTTTATCACCGTACACTTACGAGAAGACAGAAGACATATTAAAGATGAAGATGTGTTTAACCTGAAAAAAAACATCAAAACTGAGCTAAACCTTGAAATTGCAGCTACAGAAGAAATGCTTGGAATAACAAAAAAGGTAAAACCCTATTCGATTAATATAGTACCAGAAAAAAGAGAAGAATTAACAACAGAAGGTGGCTTGGATATAATTAACATGTACAGCAAACTCTCTAGTATAATAGAGGAGATGCATAGCATTGGTATAAAGGTTTCACTGTTTATCAATCCAAATATCAATCAACTAAAATATCTTGAAAAGCTAGAAAGAAAGCCTGACATAATAGAAATTCATACAGGAGATTACTGCGATAATCCATCAGAGGAAAAATTACAATCAATTACTAATGCTGCAGGATACATCAATAAATTAGGAATAGAATGCCACGCAGGACATGGCATAACCTATACACACGCTAAAAGAATAAAAGAAATACCTCACATCTCAGCTCTCAATATAGGCCACTCTTTAATCAGCGAAGCTATATTTTACGGCTTACACAGCGTAGTAAAAACAATAATCTCTAACTAACTACTGCTTTTTCCTTTTCATTCAAAACAGTTAAAAGAGTCTTGCTCGCTTTAAATTTCACTCTTGTCTTTTTAGGGACAGTCATGATCTCACCACTCTGGGGATTACGACATTGTTTCTCCCGACTTATAGCAGTAGAGAATGTACCTACTCCATGCAAACGTATTTCACCTTCTCTATCTAGCTCACCTTTTATTATTTTTATAAACGCATCATGAATCTTGCCCAAGTCAGATTTCGTTATATTTATATTCTGACAAGAACAATCTTCTTTTAATTGTTTTACTATATCTTCTTTACTCATAAATTACCTTAATATTGAAAAATTCACACAAACAGCATATTATGCTCATATCAATAGTCAACTAAATTTATCGCGAAAATAGAATATATCATACACTTTTTTTAATATTTGCATAACGCTTAACAAAAAGCTCCATAAAAAAATAACTACCTTTTAGAAAATTGACACTTCTTACGAGCCTTGTGTTGACCATATTTTTTACGCTCAACAACACGTGAATCTCGTGTTAAGAACCCTTTTTTGCGCAATATAGAATGTAAGCCTTGGCTTATTTTACTTAAAGCTCTGCTTATTCCATGAGCTAAGGCACCTGCTTGGCCAGACAATCCTCCACCTTTTATCGTAGCAAATACATCATATTTATCGAGCATAGATGTTACAATAAATGGCATTTTTACCATTTGGCACACTGATTCCCTTTTAAAGTAATCAAGTAGTTTGTCTTTCTGATTAACACTAAACTTTCCGCTTCCTGGCTTTATCCATACTCTTGCTGCAGATTCCTTCCTTCGGCCTGTAGCATATAAACGACCAAGCGAATCAATTACTGGTTTAGTTATTTTTTCTGATTGATTTGTTACAGAATTTTCCATTTTTACTCCATTATTTTTTATTTTTACGATTTAAAGAAGCAAAATCTATCTCTTCAGGTTGCTGTCCTTGATGCTTATGCTCTGGGCCAGAATAAACATATAAATTTCCAAAACGCCTGCGTGCCATAGGACCATCATCAAGCATTCTTTTTACTGCCATTTCTATTACACGCTCAGGAAACTTACCATTTAAAATATTATCTGGAGTAGTTCTTTTCAAACCACCAGGGTAACCTGTATGCTTATAATAAATTTTCTCCTTAAGTTTCTTTCCAGTAAAATGCACCTTTTCTGCATTGATGATAATTACATTATCACCACAATCCATATGAGGTGTATACTCAGGTTTATGTTTTCCACGCAATAGCGTCGCTACAAATGCTGCAAGTCTCCCTACTACTAACCCTTCTGCATCTATGACAAACCATTTTTTATCGATTTGTTTTTCTTTTAAGAAAAAAGTTTTCATCATCTAAAATTATAACAATAGCAAGTTATGATACACTTAATTTTTAAATAGTGTCAACAACATTAGTTATTGATTATTAAAGCAATTTGTGCTAGTAATTTAGCTGTGTGCGACCAATGTATATAGGAGTAGAATGTTTCGGTTGATTATTACGCTTACGACCATTTTTAGTGCTATAAGTTGTTACGCAATCGATCTTGAAGAAGTTATAAATAAAGCTATTAAGAATAGTTCAAAACTAAAATCTCAATTCTACCAATACAAAAGCGCAGAAAAACATCTAAAATCTGCCGGGTTGGCTGGATTTTTACCTGAGATTAATTTACGATACAACTTTGATAAGAGCTTTAATTATGAAAAGAGTCTCACTCTTAACAAGAAAATAATAGACGGAGGTGGTACTTTTGCCACATTCAGCCGATCAAGTCACCTTCTCAAGGCAAAAAAGGTGCAGTTTCAACAGTTAAAACAAGAGATTGCGCTCGACGCCGTGAAAGTATATGTTGACGTTCTACGCAGGACGGAAGTGTTAAAATTGAGAGAGCATAAAGAACGCGTTTCTTTGGAGCACTTGTCAGCAATGAAAAAACGCCTTTCTCTTGGAGAGGTTACCAATGCTGAAGTTTCATTAGCAAAAGCAAAGTTTTCATCTTCAGTGTCAAAAAGAGTTGATGCTGAAGGTAAATTAAAATTGGCAAACATTGCTTACTTTCACTTAATTGGTGAGGATCCTGATGAAATCTTAGAAGCTAATGATCAATTACCTTCCGTTCCGAAGCTAAATGAATGCTTACAATTAGCAAAAACCAATAATCTATCTCTAAAAGCAGCGGTTTATCAAAAAAGAGCAGCTAAAATGGAAGTGATTGCCGAAACTTCTAAGTGGTTGCCCTCTTTGAACCTTAGTGCAAGTACAGATCTTGATCGGAGAAACGGAGAAAACGCTTCTCTCGAGAAAGTATTAGGAAACGTCAATATTGTTTTCACTCTCGATATTCCAATTTTTAAAAGAGGAATCAATGCTTTTGGTATCGGCAAAGCTAAAATGGATGCAAAAAAATCCACTTATGATTATTATGAAACAGTGAAAAATATAGAAAAAGATGTTGTGAACGCTTGGAATAACGTTCTGACAGCAAAGGCTGTTATTAAAGCAAGTCAAGAGGCCGAAAAAGCAGCAGCTCTAGCGTTGGAAGGAGTTGAGCAAGAAGTCCACTTAAACTTGAAAAGCACAACTGAACTTTTGGATACTGAAGATGCACTATTCAAAGCACGTTCGGACTTAGTTGAGGCAAAAAGCAATTATGTAATTAGTGTTTATAATTTGCTTTTTATGATAAATAGTATAAATCTCTAAATTTAATGGTATTAGCGTTATGAATGATGGACAAAGCAATCAATCTGTGAAAGATATCCTAGAAGACATAAAAAAAGCCATATCGGGCAAAAATGCAAGTAGTGATGAAGTGGAAATAGAGAAGGAAAAAGAGGATGATGATGTGCTGTACCTTGAAGAAGAATACTTGGAAGATTCAGAAGAAGATAGTAAAGAGGAGGATAATGAAAAAAAAGACATCAGCAACAACGGTCAGGATAAGGAAATGGTTTTCGATAACACCAAATTTAATATTCATAGTCACAATCTAGAGGAAAAAGAAGATGTTCACTTGCAGCATATTAGCAATAAAAAAGTGGATAACAGTAGCTCACAAACGCAAAATAACGACCATCTAATCTTAAAAGAGAATATGGAAGAGATTAAAGAGCTACTTGGAAGAGTGCAAAGTGAACTACAGCACAAGCAACAAAAAAGAGCAAGTCTTACTGTTGAAGAATTAGTCACATCTCTTTTAAAACCTCAGTTGTCGGAATGGCTAAATAAGTATCTTCATACACTGGTGAAAGAAGTAGTTGAAAAAGAGCTAAAAGACATAATCAGTAATAAGTGATTCTTGTAGGGTATTAACAATAAAAACTAGAGTAAAAACAGCCAAAGGCAGAAAACTATCTTCAACAAGATGGCTGCATCGTCATTTAAATGACAAGTACGTACAAAAAACCAATAAGGATGGTTATAGATCACGTTCGGCGTACAAGTTGATAGAAATAGATAATAAATTTAAATTACTCCGAAAAGGGCAAAAAGTCATTGATCTTGGTGCTTCTCCAGGTGGATGGTCACAAGTTGCATCTCAGAAAGAAACGAGTGTGGTTGCCATTGACATAAAACCAGTGAATACAATTGCTGGAGTAGAATATATACAATGTGATATTATAAATGAGCTTGAAATTTTAAGGAACAAATTTAAAGACCAAAAATTCGATGTAATTTTATCTGACATGGCCCCAGAATCCTGTGGGTTAAAATCGTTGGATCACATTAGAATCATGCTTTTATGCGAAGCAGCATTGAATTTTGCAAAGCATTTCCTAAATCATGGCGGTAAGTTCGTAGTAAAAATTTTTCAAGGAGAGTCCGATAAAGATTTTTACAATGAATTAAAAAAAATATTTAAAACAGTAAAATACTTCAAACCAAAATCAAGTAGATCTGAATCTACGGAAATGTATTTAGTAGGTTTAGACTTTATCGGTGGTAAAGATCTCAAATGATGGTAAAGCCTTCTAATCCTGTTCTACAGCAAATTTTAATGCCATGTGAGTAGCTATAATGCTATTAACTACCAGAATGGCAAAAATTAAAGCAGTAATAAGCAACGTGTGAATATTCAAGGATAAGCTTTCAAGCTGAACTAGTAATTTAAAATATATAAAAACCAGCATTATAATTGGTAAAACAAGAATTTGTGACATTCCCGATACTAAGTTGTTTCGACCAATCATTAATGCATTTCCAACAGCTGAAATATTGATTACTATCAACGTGCTGAGCAACAAAGATAAGCCTACTGCTATTGAGTGTTCAATATTATTACCAAGAACTACGAAGCTGAATATGGAAGAAATCACTGAAATCGGTAACCCAAACAATAACCAGTGAGCAAAAATTTTACAAGTAATTATAAGCTTAGAAGAAAGTGGCTGTATGAAAATTTGTTCTAATATTCCGTCGTGATAGTCAGAAGCAAATAAATTATTTGTAGAGATTTGTAAAACAAATGTAGCACATATCCATGTTAATGTTAACATAACTTCTTGTTCACTGTTATTTTCAAGTGTGAACAAAGATAGGCTTAACATTACAATAAAAACACATATTATATAGGTAAAGTTCCTATCATATATTGCTAATTTTTTTATTAAGCCAATCATACTAGGACTTTAAATGTTTATTATAAATTATAGTGTTTACTTATAGGTAGTATAATTTCTTGTTCGCAAATTATACAGGTTTTATTATCTAGTTGTACAGTTATGGAAGAGTTACCAAAAATAAAATTACCAGAAGATTACACTCCTTCAGAAGACGAAGAATATATGAGCGTAAAGCAGTTAGAGTATTTCAGCTCAAAGTTGCAATCGATGCTTGCTGAGCTGGAGAAGCAAGAACTAGAGGATAGTGCATATTATTCTGATGAAGACAGTGGAAGCGAAAAATTAATCCAGCGCAGAAAAGACAGAAAGGAAAAAATTAAGGAGGCGTTAGAAAAAATAAAATTAGGCATCTACGGTTATTGCGAAGGAACAGGGGAAGAAATAGGAGTCGAAAGACTAAAAGCTAATCCGCTTGCCATATATTGTATTGAAGAGCAGGAGAGATTAGAAAAAGAAAAGAACGTGTACAACACTGAAGATTAATGGAAATGCTGGTATGACAACCGTTTGAATCAATGCATGCTGAATGGATAAAAGTGGGGAACGTTCAAAAAAGTGCTGTACCTGGGGCACTATAGCCTTTAACAGTTACTTACCCTTTTTAAAAGGCATGTTTTCATTGAACAAGCAGACTGTACTTGACCCGTTTCTTAGGGTAAACACTGAGCCCACTCTTTCAATTATAAGATAATCATCAGCTGTACGGAAATTTACTAGAGATTCATATCCTGCAGAACCAACCATAAAGACTGCTGGAAAATCAGAATTTGTCTTATTAAACTGCAGATATGTGAATTTCCCGTCATCAAAGACTTTAGTTGGTATTATTGACTCACTACCTTTTATATGTGAGATGGAATAATTAAAATTTAAGCCTTTCTTTACAACCTCAATATCACTTATGTCAGGAATAGTGTTGGGGTTAGCTTGCTCGAGGATATCACCGTTGTTGGTTGTGTAAATTTCATCACTATTGAATAGTGGATAAAGAAACCTTACTTCATATGCTAATCTTGGATCATCCAATCCAGTTGCTTCCTCAGCATGAAGTTCAAAGTAATAAACTCTTTTGTTAGTAATTACAGTTGCGTTAGTGTCAGCGATATCATCTATAGGCTTGATAAATAACCTATTACCTTGAGGAACGAGCTGCCAACCAGTTGAATCGCCCATTGAAAGGTTTTGTATTACTTCACCTGGCTCAAATAATATGCTCGACTGGTAACCATAAAAACCAGTGTACTTATGTATAGCCTGTGGATTATAATTGATGACCTTTATGTGACTGTCTACAGCTATTGGACGCGGTTCCTGTTTTGCAAGTGCATCACCACCACAAAAAAACAACAGCACAACAAACAGTAAACTAATCATAGTATTAAAATTATACACAGACCATCATTTTATCACTGAGAGACATAAACTGCAACTGTTAATACCAGTTCCCACTACACAGGGGGCAGGTATGTCACTTTACCACGCTATTCTCTTGTATCTTGTCAAATCTGTGCATGCTAAAACAAATAAAAGCTTACAGCATGCACTTAACAAATTGAATTACACCTTATGCTCTTTAGAATATCCAGCAGTGAATACATCAGAAAGCACGCTCTGAGCAGCATCCCATGTACCCATATTAGGATTTTTTTGCTTCTCTTCACTAACTTTTTCACAAAATTTTCCGACACCATACCCTACTAATGTACCAAATACTACAGCTGCAATAAATATTGCAACAACACCACCAACAGGAATTAAAGTAGCAGCACCTGCAAAATATGCTAGGCATAGGCCTAAGCCTAACAATAAGCCAGCGGAAGCAGTCATAATAGGCAACTTATTCTCTTTTGTACTGTTTAGTATAGAAGAAACGTTTTCTCGGTCCTTATTTTTGTTTTCTGCATCCTTTAAAAGCTGTTTCACATTTTTGTCTGTGGCTAAGTCTCTTGGAGTTTCGCCACGGTTATTCTGTAATGAAGGATCCCCTCCTCCTGTTAATAGAGTCTTTATTGCTTCTGTATGGCCATTTTGAGCAGCAAAATGTAAAGGAGTCATCCCATAAGTGTCTTGCACATTAACGTCGATACCTTCTTTTTTTAATAGAGCCTCTACTGTTCCTATACGGCCATTTTGAGCAGCATAGTGTAAAGGAGTCCTCCCATAAGTATTTTGCATATTAACTTTGATACCTTCTTTTTTTAATAGAGCCTCTACTATCCCTATATTACCATTTTGAGCAGCCCAGTGTAAAAGAGGCCGTTTACCATCATATCGCACGTTAACGTTGATGTTTTCTACTTCTAATAGAGCTTCTACTACTCTCTTATTGTCAGTATAGGCAGCTATACTCAATAGTGTGTGGCGAGTTTTATCTTCTAATGAGAATTGATAATTCACATCAAAATTTTTATTTTTCCACAATTTATATGTGTCATTATACTGTTTTTCTAATTTCGTTTTTATTTGTTCAAGTATATTATCATTACTTTCAGATTCTACCGTGTTCAATATTTTTTTCCAATTTTCCATTTTTAAAACCATAATTTCTCCTGTTAAAATCTTTATGTAAAATTATTAGTAATTGTTTTAGTTGACTGTAGCTTGATTAATAAGTAAACATGCTACGAATTAGCATTACACACAATCCAATTATTTACTCTTTACAAAAACCGCAAAAAAGTACCTATATTTATGAGAACAAGCCGAGTAAAAATGTGGCTGTGAAAATAGAAACGTAAAACTGTTGCAACAAAGCTAGGCAAATTGGTTCGTATATAAATGTGGTAGAAGTAGGCTAATATAGCTGGTTTTGCGTTGTATTAAATTACTATAGACAAAAGTTCGCACAGGTTACAAGGTTGATCGTCTAATACCAATGGTAATAGGACGAATTAAAAGGAGTGCCTTCTGCCTATAACTGGAGGATTTTGGCGAATTTGTGATGTGTTCTGTTTGACTTCCCGATAACGAAAATTGGTATAGCCTTTATGTTTAAGAAATTTACCAAACGAGAAAAAAAAGAAAAAAGAAGCCCCGGTCAATACCTGTTCAAAAATATTGGCATCTTTTTAGTCTTAAACGCTGCAATCTAGCTGCTTTTAAACCGCAATTAACCTTAGCTTAATGTTTAAGAAATTTACTAAGCAGAAAAAAAGACAAAAGAAACCCCGTGGTAGAAGTTGCTCACTCTCTAATCCTGCAAATTGGCGTACTATACTGTCTTAAACGACTTATAAGCGCGTTTCAGCTTGTATAGGGAAAAACCTAGAAGTCTAGGTGAAATTAATAAAGACATGAGGTGCACATAGTACAAAAAATTAAACATAAGACGCCGACCGTGACACTTTCGTCGTTTAATCTGCACAGATTGAAGCTAAATGAATAGCTCCAATAATATGATAAGGGTAACGGCGAAAGTTGTCAAGTAGTTTTTTTTGTTTCTATTGGGTAACAGCCGGATCAAATTGCAATGTTTATGCAGTTGTGGGTCTCAAGTGGTTGGCTATGTAGCCCATAAGTCTAATAAAAATTTACATATACAGGAAAGGTTGGTAACATTACCTAAATAGAGATCATTATTATAATTATGCCAAAACGTACAGATATAGAATCTATATTAGTAATAGGAGCAGGTCCAATAATTATAGGTCAGGCGTGCGAATTTGATTATTCCGGAACTCAGAGTTGCAAGGTACTAAAAAGCG
>JAITFM010000096.1 GCA_031281335.1 Rickettsiales bacterium
ATAATGTATGGCTATGCAACGACAGAGACAGAAAGTCTCATGCCAGCGCCAATTTTTTATGCACACTTGATTTTAAAAAATATCATGAGTGTAGCTAAAGAAGCAAAACTTGGTCCAGATGCAAAATCGCAAATCACCTTGGCGTATGAGAATAATCTGCCAGTACGTGCTGAAAGTATTATCGTTTCAATACAGCACCCTGAAGATCTGGATCAATCAAAGGTAAAAGAAATAATTTACCCTTACATAGTTTCATCTTTGCCTAAAGGATGGATGTGTTCTGAGGAAAATCTCTTGGTCAATCCAACTGGTAGGTTTGTTGTTGGTGGACCAGTTGGTGATTGTGGATTAACAGGACGAAAAATCATGGTTGATACTTATGGAGGATATATTCCGCATGGTGGGGGAGCGTTTTCTGGAAAAGACGCAACAAAGGTCGATAGATCTGCAGCTTATATGGCAAGATATCTTGCTAAAAATATTGTCTTTGCAGGTTTAGCCGAGCGCTGCCTTGTGCAGCTTTCTTATGCAATTGGTGTGTCAAAACCTACCTCATTCTACATTGATACATTTGGTACAAATACGGTAGATGAGAAGAGGATTAAAAAGCTTATCGAAGATAACATAGATTTATCAACTAAAGGTATTATCAAACATTTATCGCTTAACCGTCCTATATATAAACGTACAGCCTGTTATGGACACTTTGGTAAGAAATCAGAAGAAGATGGTGGATTCTCTTGGGAAAACATAGATTTATCTGATGTTCTTTGTAGGGAGTTTAATATTGGGAACGACAAAAAAATTTCTTTAGATTGCTAAAGTTTTTGATTTATAGCTTAATACTGATATACTAACCTATAGTTAAAATATAATTAGCTTTTCATAATAATTATACTATATTAGTAATAATTTTCATATTTATGGGGCTCACAAAACGTGTAACAAAATAAAAGAGAAATTCTACGATATAGCTATAAGAGAATCATCTGATCTTATCAAAAAAATAAAGGAACATCCTTTCAATGTTGAGTTAATGAATAATACGCTAGATTATGAAAAATTTAAATTTTATCTTCAGCAGGATTGTTTGTATGTAACAGATTGTACTCGCGCTTTATTGATCATTGCAGCTAAAGCTAATAATATTGAAATAATGGATAAATTAACTAGTGTAGCTGTTGGCACTTTTGCTACACGAGATTACTATAGAGAACATTTTGCAGATTGTGATTTATCTGACAACCACAAAAAGTCAAAGTCTTGTTCTGCTTTTACTGACTTTTTCATGCGCGTTGCGTATCATAATTCTGTTGCTGAAGGTTTGGCAGCATCTTACCCATGTTTTTGTATATATCAAATGGTTGTTCGTCACATTGTGGAAAGTGGCATCGCTCCTAATAATAAATATCAGAAGTGGATAGATTTTTTTAACACCGAGATGGCAAACAACATGATTAATGATGTAACTAAAATCATGAATAAGCTATATGAAAAATACAGCAGTGATGAACAAAAGAACATGTTAGAATTCTTTCATAATGGATTGGAACTTGAGCTGGCATTCTGGGATGAGATGTACTATTCCAACCTCTCATGATTAAAGGATGCTAGCAGTGAATTACTCACATCAAAAACTTAAATTTTTTGGCATTTTATATGTTCAGCAGTATAATTAAGAGCTGTTATGGGTCAAACCTTTTAAGAGATATAATTGATCATCCTTTTAATGTTGAACTGATGAATAGTACTTTAAATGTAGAGAGTTTTAAGTTCTATATCCAACAGGATGCATTATTTTTGGATGACTATGTCCGTACCATACTAATTATCGCATCTAGAATAGAAGATCGTAATAACATGGTCCTACTTGCTAAAGTGGCACAAGGATCAATAGCTGCTAATAAGTTCTTGTATGATCGCTACTTTACTATATATGGTATAAGACGTGGAAAAAAATCTCTTGCATGTTTCAACTTTACCAATTTTCTTTTATCCATCTCGTATAGTGATACCTATGAAGCCGTAACAGTTTTGTACTCTTGTATGTTTATATACAAGACTGTTATTGATACTATGAAAAATAGATTCAAGAAAAATAACAGGTATAAAGATTGGTTTGATTTTTGCAGCAATAGTTTAATAGAGTATGGATGCATCGCTTTAGAGAGTATTGTTGATGAATATTGCCAAAAAGTAGGGGGAAATGAAAGGAGCAGAATGCTTGAATTATTTGGAATCAGTGCACAATTTGAGTTGGACTTTTGGGACAGTGCATATAATGTTTCAAAATCCAATCAAGTGCCTAAGGAACATTGACAATTTTGAGCTAATTTGTATGCTTAATACGTATTTTTGAAGATGGTATGAAAAGTAAAGAACATAATTTTCATTTAGTGGATCCAAGTCCTTGGCCAATTGTTATATCAGCGGCAATTCTTATTCTTGCGCTTGGGTTAGTTGGCACCCTCCATAGACAGGTTTTTGGAATACTTAGTTTAATTTTAGGAATCTCTGCGGTATCAGGGGTGTTATTTTATTGGTGGAGGGATGTAATAAAAGAAGCCATTTATGATAAATGCCATACTGCCATCGTAAAAAATGGACTTAAGGTTGCAATATACTTATTTATCCTTTCAGAAGTTGTATTTTTTATAGCGTTCTTTTGTTCATTCTTTAAAGCCTGGCTTGACCCGGTTTTTTCATTTGAAGCATTTTCTCCTATAAAAAGGGTTGAATGGCCTCCTGAGGGAGTTTTGCCGCCTGATCCGTGGTCATTGCCATTTATGAATACGTTAATATTGTTGCTTTCTGGTACAACCATTAACTGGGCACATCACTCTTTACTCGAAAATGATAAAAAGAGCATGATTAAAGTGCTATCCACAACTATATTGCTTGGGGTATTTTTTATAATGGTGCAAGCTATGGAGTATCATGAGGCGAGTTTTTCGCTACAAGAAACAGGAGAAAAGCTGATCTATGCATCCAATTTTTATATGATTACCGGGTTTCACTGCGCACACGTTATAATAGGGATAATATTTTTGTCAGTATGTTTGTTCAGAGCTCGGAAAGATCAATTTACACCTCAAGACCATTTATGCTTTGAATTTGCTTCCTGGTATTGGCACTTTGTAGATGTAGTCTGGATATTTTTGTTTGTATTTATTTATTGGCTGAGTGTTTTTTAGGTGGTTAAAATAATAGGTCTCGATCCGGGAATAAGTAAAACCGGATGGGCTATTATCAATCTGAGTGAGAAAAGTAATATCGAGTTTCTGGAAAGTGGGACCATATCAACTGACAGTAAGCTCAGCATAGGTAAACGTCTGCACATAATTTTCGGACAGTTAAAAAAAGTAATTTCTTTATATTTTCCAAGTGAAGCTGCGGTGGAGAAAGTTTTCGTTAATAAGAATCCTAAATCTTCGCTAACTTTAGGATACGCGAGAGGGATCGTAATTTTATCGTTGGAGATAGCAGGGTTAACTATAAATGAATATGATGCAAACTATATAAAGAAAAGCATTACTGGAAATGGCCATGCTGACAAAGATCAAGTTATATTTATGGTGAAACAGATAGTTAAAAATTTAAATATAAAATGTCACCATGCTGCTGATGCTCTTGCTATAGCAATTTGTCATGCTCATATGAAAGGTTCATGTTTTATGGGATAGTTTTTGTGTACCCATTCAGCGGAATGGTAGAATGAGATAGACAGGGTGCCCTAAAAAGGCATCTCAAAGGTATGTTCATTTAGGCACTTCCTAATTTATCATTTTGCGCCACTGCTCTTCATCTAAAATTTCTATACCTAATTCTACTGCCTTTTTATATTTGGATCCTGGATCTTCTCCTGCAATTAGGTAGTCAGTTTTAGCAGAAAGATTTGAGCTGATTTTTGCTCCTAGAGCCTTGGCTCTTACTTTTGCTTCCCCTCTACTCATAGTAAGTAGTTTGCCGGTAAACACTATAACTTTATTATTCAAAATAGAATCGCTAGAGTTGGAGCTGACAGGCAGAATTTGAAGATAATCAGTAAGATCCTTCAACATTTTGATATTGTGTTCCTTAGAAAAAAATGATTCCAAAGATTTAGCCACTTTTTCTCCTATGCCATCTATACCTACTAGTTCATCACTAAAAGATTTGGCTGCTTTCTTCTCTGCACCATCTATACCTATCTCAGCATCATCTGATAACAGTTTGATCATCGAGCTATACCAGTTATCATAAGAG
>JAITFM010000139.1 GCA_031281335.1 Rickettsiales bacterium
ACACAGGGGACTTAGGACATTGCATACACGCATGAAGAGGCATCAAAGCACAGCAATGGCAGTGGCAAAATGGCTGGAAAAACATCCAAAAATCAGAAAAGTCTTATATCCAGCACTCCCTTTTCATCCCCAGCATGAATTGTGGAAAAGCTACTTCAAAGGAGCAGGTGGTGTGTTCAGTGTAATATTAGATAAAGAATATTCATATGAAGAACTAAGCTGCATGGTTGATCACATGGAAATTTTTGGCATTGGTGCTTCTTGGGGAGGGTGCGATAGTTTAATATTACCAATAGATCATAAATCTATGTCAAGATCTGTAATGAATTCAGATTATGGTGGAAGTTTCGTGCGAATATTTTGTGGACTAGAGGATCCTGAAGATTTAATCTCTGATTTAAACGCTGCATTAGCAAGATTGCCATGTTTGAATACCAAAGATGATGAAGTAGAATGTGAGACTAAAAGAGTTACTGCATAACATTATTGACGTCAACTTTGATGTTGAAATCAAAGGCGTCACGTGTAACCCCAAGAGAATCAAGGAAGGTTATCTTTTTGTTTGTGTGTTAGAGGAACATGAGAAATGCGTGAACGGCATAATAGGAGCCTCAGCGATAATAGCAAACTTTGCAGCGCATGATGCCTACATCTTCCATCCAAACCCTCAAGAAATATACAGCAAAATAGTTAGCAGGTTTTATCAATTCAAACAGCCAAAATATGTTGCTGCTGTGACAGGTACAAATGGCAAGACTTCAGTAGTAGAATTCTGCTCTCAAATCTGGCGTAACGTTGGCTGCAGTGCTGCATCTATCGGAACGCTCGGAACATGTGTAAATAATGATAGAAAAGATAATAGCCTTACCACTCCAGATGCAGATGACCTTTATGCAACATTACGTGATATAAACAATAAAGGTATAGAGCACTTAGCATTGGAAGCTTCAAGCCACGGGATTGACCAATGCAGAATTCATGGACTTAGGCTCACTGCTGCGGCTTTTACAAATTTCTCGCAAGATCATTTGGATTATCATCAGGATATCAGTGAGTATTTTGAGGCTAAGAAAAGGTTGTTTTATGAGGTACTGCCAAAAGAAAAAACAGCAGTTTTAAATGCGGACATAGATGAGTACCACGCATTGCTCAAGATAGCTAAAGAACGTGGCAACAAAGTTATAACTTATGGAAAAGCAGCTTCTGACATTGCTTTAATAAAGCAAATACCAACTCAAAGTGGTCAAAATCTTACAATTAAAATTGGTGGTGAAATTTATGATACGTTTTTTCCAGTTCTAGGGCAATTTCAGGCGTATAATTTGCTATGTGCGATCGGTATAGTTACCTCATCTGGAGTGGAATATCAAAGGATATGTATAAACAAACTCGTTTCTCCGCCAGGGAGAATGGAAAAAGTGAAACCTTTTGCATTTGTGGATTACGCGCACACTCCAAGTGCACTTAAACAAGCTTTGTTGTCTTTAAAATGGCACTTCAACAGAAAAATAATTCTAGTTTTTGGTTGTGGTGGAAATCGTGATCAGATAAAACGTGCAGAGATGGGTAAAATAGCACAAATGTATGCAGAAAGAGTGATAGTCACAGATGATAATCCGCGTAATGAAGATCCAGCAAAAATTCGTCATGATATTTTACTACATTGCCCTAATGCACTAGAGATAGGTGATAGAAAAGAATCTATAGAGAAAGGCATAGATATTGCTTATAACGAAGGTATGATCCTGCTGGTTGCAGGAAAAGGACATGAAAAATCCCAAATCGTGAGCGGCCAAATTTTTGAATTCAGTGATGTTGAGGTTATTAGGGAGAGCCAAAAAATGAGTTTTTTTGAGTTGAATAAAACCACCTAAGGTGGAAGGAAGACTATATAATAAAGTATCAATGCTTATATGAAAGGTTTTAACTTTTGTAAATGTATCCTATATGCTCTATTGCAGTAGTTATTACCATACGTTCTAATTTACTGATCCTATAAACCAAGCGGTAATCACTCGATCGTATTCTACGATGTCCCTTGAACTAAGGGGTCCCCTGCCTTTTCAGGAGAAAGTGTAAGGCGCTCCTTTACGATTTCTTTTATCCTTAACCATATTGTCTTAGGAAGACTTGGAATGTCTTTGTAAACTACATTTTCCTCATAATAGATTAAGTACTTATCATCAGTTGATGTCTTCATGTCTGATGAATTTTGCATCTCGGGTGTCGCGTTGAATAGCGAGTTTGACTATCGCCATATCTTCTTCATTTTCAATTGCTTCTTGTATAAACTGCTCTGCTAGTTCTTGAACTGATTAGTTTTTTACTTTAGCCAGACGAACAAGATCTTTTAAAACTTTTTCACTAATATTAATGCTTGAATCTGCCATAAGTTTCACCAAAATCTACTATTGCAGTAAGTATACAACATTTTTCTGAATTTTTCAATAAAGAACTGTATTGGAAAATAATTATAGATCTAATATATACTATAACTGGATTTTTTTTGAGAGGAATGATACAAAGTTTAGTACTAAGACACTAAACCATTGTTAGAAATGAAAAGTTATACCTTAAAGCTGATTTTCATATGGTTCTTGCAAGTGACAGCACTCTCACTTCCCTTGCGCCAGAATTTAAAATTTCTTGAGAGCAAAACCTTACGGTTGCTCCGGTTGTTACCACGTCATCAACCAATATCACGATTTTATTTTTGATAATTTCCTTGTTGCTTGT
>JAITFM010000075.1 GCA_031281335.1 Rickettsiales bacterium
ATAATCCACTTAATTTATGAACGCAAACCTTGTGTCATTCCAACATGTTACTGTGCCAATGTTTTAATGTAGGGGCAATTTACATAGCAGACAATGTTATGCAAGTAGATGACACTGGGATGACACCCTTTGTTGTAAACTCACTTTTACTCTATGATCACCTTTTTAGAGCATCTTGTCTATCTCATTTTACCATTCCGCTGAATGGATACGGCAAAACAAATGTTGTGGGTAGGGTCAATCAATAGACCTACTTTTCCTGTGATCTTTTAAGCCTTTCTTTGTTTAATATGGAGCTTATCTCTTCTACACTTTTATCAATATCATCATTGATTATTACATAATCATATTTATCGCTTTTGCTTATCTCCTTTTGGGCTTCGGCTAATCTGCGTTCTATTTCACTTGCACTGTCAGTGTTACGCTTTTGCAGACGTAACCTAAGCTCTTTCATTGAAGGGGGAAGTATAAAAACACTTACAACTTTTTTCCTCATAAGCTTAAATAAATGAAATGCTCCTTGCCAATCTATACTCAGTAAGACGCTTATTCCACTGCTTAAGTTCTGTTCTATAAAATTTCTTGGTATGCCATAAAAATTCTCAAAAACTTTGGCGTACTCAAGCATTTGACCGGCTTCGCATAACTCGTGAAACTTTTCCTCGGTAACAAAAAAATAATCTTTGCCATTTATTTCACCAGGGCGAGGTTTACGTGTGGTAATAGAAACCGATCTAACTAGGTCAGTCGATCGCTCAAGTAACTTTTCTAATATAGTAGTTTTGCCAGCTCCAGAAGGAGAAGACAAAACCAATAGTACGCCCTCACTTTTTATGGTCATTTTTCTTTTTTAAGTAGTTTATTGTGGTACGTTTCATGCTTAACTAGCATTTTCCAATATGGCGCTCTTCAAATCAGATTCTAAAAAACTAGAATTATCTAAATTAGAATCTGATAAATTGGTATCAATAAGGGAAGAATTGCCAAAAACAACATGACGTAAATCAGCTTTTTTAAGATTCGCCTTATTTAAATTAACATTTATAAATTTTGCTCTACTCAATATCGAATTAGAGAAATCGGCATTCTCTAGGTTCATATCCTTAAATTCAAAATAAGCGTAATTCACATCAAATTTTTCACCCTGTAATACCTTTTCTTGCAAATCTTCAATTGAGGTTATAGCACCCTCTAAGTTTGTAAGTCTTTCCTGTCCTTCATTGCCAATTAGAATTGAGTGATCAAACTTGCAATCTGTTAAACGAGCATCAACAACTGAGCCTTCATATAAGCTCGAAGAGTCAAAAGATGTATTACCAATCATTGAATTATTGAAATTGCTCAGAAAAAAGCCTGTTTTCTTAAAGGCATTATCGTGAAGCAAAGAAGATCTGAAATCGCTTTCAATAAAATTCGAATTAGTTACTTTTAGATTAGACCAGCTTGAGTTATCTGCTATTAAATTAAAGAATGTTGAGCTCTCCACCTCACTAGAGTCGATGCTATGGTAAGAGAGTTTGCTATTATAAACTTGAGAGTCTTGTATTTTGACCTTGTACATTGAAGCAGCAGAAAGATCTGTTCCTTCTATCTTTGCAGAGGTAAATAGTGAATGGTCGAAAAACGAACCGCTCATGTTAGAATTTGTAACTTTAGTATCATGAAACTTTCCGTGACGAATATCAGAATCAGAAACATCAACTTGATGCAGTTCGCTAAAACTGAAATCAATATCGGATAAGTCGGCATCTTGAAAACTGACTTTAGAAGCATACGAATGTTTTACCTTGGAACCATGTAGTATAGATTGAACAAAACTTGAATTATCACCACTTACATAGGAAATCTGCGTATTGCTTAAATTGGTTCTATTGAAGTTACTTTCAATTATAGCAGAAGAATTAAGGCAGGCATTAGAAAGATTGCTGCCTGTGAAGTCTGATTCTCTTATTTCTGCACCATATATATTAGCGTTCTCCAACGAAGAAAATTGTATTTTTAGTTTATATGAATCCACTCCAAAAAAATTTGCATTACTAAGATTGCTTTTCTGCATAACAGTATCGTTTACTTCACTATCGCTAAAATTTACATAACTAACATTCGAGTTTAGTAAGCTAGAAAGATTCATTTTCACATTTGAAAAATTAGTACGTAAACCAGTTATATTATGCATTTTTGCCCTTTTAAGATCAGAGCTGATAAACTCAGCATAACTAATATCAGACTGATCAAATGTAATATCTGCTAAATTTGCAGAAATAAATTTTGCAAAACTCAGATTTGTACCTTCTATTCTTATACCTTGCAAATTAGCATTGGAAAAATTTGCCCCACGCAAATCAGCGTTAATAAAGGATACACCTGACAAGTCAGTATTAGAAAAGTCAGCACCAATTAGACTAACTCCATCAAAAATAGATCCATTGAGGTACAATCGACTAAAATTAGCTCCATTTAAGTCAGGACCAAAACCTTTCCCAAAGTCTCCTGGTACGCCTTTTTTGTGACACTGTACTAGAAATTCAGCAAAGTCTTTTTTACTGTAAGATACATACTTTGTCTTGTGCAAAGTGTCCAAAAAATCACTGACCGGATTCTTCTTATCATTTACTTCATTTCCGTAACACAAATAACCAATTAAGATTAATATCAAAAATCTAATCATCTTTCTTGATCTTCATTGCACTGCAATTCGTTATCTTCTTTTGTTTTCACAGCCCAATTATACATTTCCAGGCTTTCTTTGTTGTCTATCCTCTTATGCTCCAAAAGATGTGGTATCATTTCAGCAATTGCATTTATCATATCAACTCGTCCCCTTTCGATTGCTATATCAATAGGAGATTGAAGGCTATCATTGACTGCTTTAGGATCAGCACCTTGTAATAAGAGAAAGCGTACTATATCTACCTCACCTTGCTTAACGGCATAAATCAGAGGGGTATCTCCAAGCTTATTTCTAAGCTTCAGTACTTCTTGAGTTGTTAATCCAAGCTTTTCCAGCTTACTTATTATCCCCCTCAGGCAAACTAAGTTGTTCTTTTTAATACAGTAAAAAAGCTGCTTACTATAGTCATCAATAAATACGGTTGTCGGAAGATGCTCATTAAGCTTATCATATTGTCGCTTATATACTGACTTGCTTTGTGCGTTCTTTTGATACCATTCCTTTATTGCTTCTCTGTATAACTTTGTCCATCTTTGTAAATTTTTCTCTTCCTCTTGCTTATTTTCTTCGTCTCTTCTAGTGATAGGCTTTATCCGATTTTTTCTACTGTGGTCCTCAGCTAATTTTTTCACTTCTTCTTTTTCAGCTTGATCTTCCTCTTTTTCTTTTTTCTCTCCTAATAATTTGTCTGTATTATTTTCCGAAGGCTTATTCTCCTTGGCATCAACCTTTTTATCAATTTGTAGATCTTTTTGCAGATCAGCTACATCTTCATTTAAACCAGCGCTTGGAGGCAAAACCAAATTTTCGTTCACTTCCTTATCGGTCACACTTGGCAAACTTGGAGTAACTTCATCTTTACTTTTCTCTGGCAGGTTATTGCCAAAATCTTTATCACTCTGCTCACCTCTGCCAATGGTTTTTTCAGCTGCAGGAGCTTTGCTTTCATCATGTTGTGGTTCTTTTTTATTGATTGCTCCTTCAGTCTTGGTATCCTGTGCTTTTCCAACATTCAACTTATCAACGTCCGTAGGATCGCTTTTGGAAGACTCAGGCTCAGTTCCTTGGGCTGTGCTTTCCGGTGCATCTTGTTTTAGATTTTTCCTTATACCCACATTTTCATGTACAGAACTAACCGATTCACTTGCATCAG
>JAITFM010000123.1 GCA_031281335.1 Rickettsiales bacterium
TACTAAAGATATTACCTCTGGTACAGGTCTTGGTCTTTCCACTGTATATGGTATTATTAAACAAACTGAAGGGTATATCTATGTTGCTAGTGAGGTAAATCATGGGACTAAATTTAGCATATTTTTGCCTATGGTTTACATATCAGATGAAAACCATAGAGAGGAAAGCAGCGAAGAAATAGAGAAACCAGTAGTAAATGAAGTTAAAAGCAATGGTACAATCTTATTGATCGAAGATGAAGATTCGGTAAGAGAATTCACTACTAAAGCATTACAAAGAAAAGGGTTTGATGTAATAGAAGCTAGCACGGGCAACAAGGCATTGGAAATGATAAGCGAAAAAAGTTTACACATAGATCTAATAATCACTGATGTGATTATGCCAGAAGTTAGCGGCCCAGAGATAGTCAAAGAAGCCTTAATTCACAGACCAGGTATCAATGTCATTTTTATTTCTGGATATGCGGAAGATGCATTTTTGAAGAATGACACCATTAATGTGGAAGATTTCCACTTCTTACCAAAGCCATTCACCCTAAATGAATTGGGAAACAAAGTGCAAAGTGTACTACACAAAGAAAAAAAACAGTTTAATTTTAGGTAACAAAAAAATTTTCTAATGCAAAAATTTCTAGCATATATACAATAGAGTTATTTTATACGTAAGATAAAAGGCGTGAGCAAGGTTATTGCAATAGTAAACCAAAAGGGTGGAGTTGGTAAAACTACAACTAGTATAAACTTATCGACGGCCTTTGCTGCTGTAGGAAAAAGTACTTTACTGGTAGATCTTGACCCTCAAGGAAACGCTAGCACCGGGCTTGGGATTTCTTATCGTAGCAGGGAAGAAAAAAATATATATAAAATATTACTAAGTAGTGAAAATAAACTGATAGGATCAGCAATTTTCGATATAAAGGAAATTCCAAATTTGTCGCTAATTTCGTCAGTGGTTGATTTATCAGCTGCAGAAATCGAATTATCACAGCTTGAACGAGGAAAATTTGTTTTAAAAAGCGCATTAGAAAAAATACGCGACAATTATGAGTACATAATTATTGATTGTCCTCCATCACTTGGTTTGCTTACCATTAATGCATTGACCGCTGCTGATTCTATTATTGTTCCTCTTCAGTGTGAATTTTTTGCTCTGGAGGGACTGAGTCATCTAGTTAAAACTGTGGAGCTAATAAAAAGAAATAACTTAAACCCTTGCCTGGTAATAGAAGGGATATTGCTCACAATGTATGATAAGCGCAACAAGCTTAGCGAACAGATCAAAAATGACATTTGTCAGTACTTAAATGACAAGGTGTATAAAACTATTATTCCACTATATGAGACCATCATTCCGCGTAATGTGAGATTATCGGAAGCACCTTCCCATGGCAAACCCGCTATTGTATACGATCTTAAATGCCCTGGCGCACAAGCATATATAAGTTTAGCCAAGGAAATTTTGAGGAAGCATGCAAGCGGTTGCCAAGAGAAGAAGCTGGTGAGCGAGGGCATAGTATGAAGGATAATAGGCGCCTGGGTAGAGGTCTTGCTGGTCTTATAGGTGATAATTATGATAATAAAAATGGTCGGCAAGAGTATTTACCTATTTCACTACTGCACCCAAGCAAATTCCAGCCACGAAAGCACTTTGATGAAGAATCACTAAAAGAACTCGCAAGTTCAATAGAGAAAAACGGCATTATACAGCCCATCGTAGTGCGCAAAGACTCAAATAATGACGGTTATGAAATAATAGCTGGAGAACGTCGTTGGCGAGCAAGCAAGATTGCAAACCTCGATAGTGCGCCAGTCATTGTAAAAGATTTGAGCGACAAGGAGTGCTTGGAATTATCCATCATTGAGAACATACAAAGGCAAGATATAAATCCAATAGAGGAAGGTGAAGCATACAAAAAACTGATAGATGAGTTCTCTTATACACATGAAGAACTAGCCTCAGCTGTAGGCAAAAGCCGCAGCCACATAACCAATATGACTCGGATGTTGTTGCTCCCTGGCAGTGTGAAAAAAGTGATCAATGAAAAAAAATTGTCTATGGGTCATGCAAGAGCGTTGATTAATGTTGAAAACGCAGAAAGTATTGCAGAGAAGATAATTTCCCAAGGCTTGAACGTTAGACAAACTGAAAAATTGATAAGAGACCTACATCAAAGTAGTGATAAAAAAGAACAAAAATATACTCAAAATCAGGATATAGCAGCAATAGAGGACACTATATCTTCTCAACTTGGCTTAAAGATCAAAATTAATGATAACAATTCCAAGGGTAAAGTTATGATACGGTATAATAACCCAAATGAATTGGATTTAATATTAAAGATTTTGAATAGGAAACTTGAGAGCTGCCAGTAGAGTGAAAAGATAATCAACTGTTGGCGTCATCCAATAGAGACAAAAAAAAACTACTTGACAACTTTCGCCGTTACCCTTATTATAGTATTGGAGGTATTCAGTTATCTTCATCTGTGCAGATTAAACGACAAGAGTATTATGGTTGGCGTCTTATGTTTAATTTTTTGCACTATGTGCACCTTATGTCTTTATTAATTTTACCTAGACTTCTAGAGGTTTTTACCTATACAAGCTGAAACGCGCTTATAAGTCGTTTAAGACAGTATAGTACGCCAATTTGCAGGATTAGAGAGTGAGCAACTTCTACCACGGGGTTCTTTTGTCTTTTTTTCTGCTCAGTAAGTTTCTTAGCACTTAAGATAAGGGTCTGTTGCAGTTTAAAAGTCGCTAAATTGCAGCGTTTAAGACTTTAAAAAACGCCAATACTGAAAATAAATACCGACCAGGGTTCCTTTTGCTTTTTTCTCTATTTGGTAAATTTCTTAATGTTTAAGCTAAAGTTAGTTGCAGTTTAAGAGCAGCTAATACCAACCCTTGTAGGTTAAGCTATACTGGGAACTACTGGCAGTGAATCTTATTTGAGTGGTAAGACGTTACTTCTTGAAGTTGTTTAACCTCAGCTTGAGTAAGATCAGTGGATTCAGATATTAAGTCAATAGATGCGCCGGCTTTAAGTATGTTCTCTGCTACTTCGATTTTTCCTTTAGTTTTTCCTTTCTCAATACCAACTTCAACACCTTCATCAAATTTTTGGTTAAGACAGATCATCTTCACGTTTCTTATCTTGATCATACGTAAACCGCTCTTCTTCACTCCAATTGTATTGGTTCAACTCATCATAAGCCCTGCCAATAATCTCATCACTTCCTACTATTTTTTTCGGATCCTCTTCACTAGTTTCATTTGCATATTTAAAAAAATAGCACCATTTTTCAACTATACTCTCTAATTGATCCTCTTTTGTTTTTGGAAATTTCGGTAGTTCTATAAAAGTAAAGTTAAAATCCTTTAGATCATGTTTGAAGGTTTTCTTATCAAGAGTAGCGTGATCAGATTTGTACTCTGGTTTATCAGGAAATAGAACAAAATCAGTGATGGCAATAAAGATAACTCCTTTGAGGTCTTGATATCGGGCACCTATGTTAGCTTGGCTTGAATAAGCTTTAGCAGCATAGTATTGGGCGCGTTTTTCGAAACCAGTGGTTCTAGCGACCTGCATTTCGCAAATAAATTGCACACCTGTAGAGTCTCTACATAATACGTCGACAATACTCTCTTTTTTAGCAGCAATTTCTGGGTCTTGAATAGGACTTAGAAAGGCTACATCCTCTATTTTAGCTTTATCAGTGCGACCTAAAATATCATTTAGAAAATGAATGAGAATATCTTTATTTTTCTCAGTACCAAAGATACGCCTAAAGGCGTAGCTGTTTTTTGGATCTAGAAACTTTGACAAAACCATGAGAAATCCACTTAAAAAGTATTAATAATTATACACTATTTTTTGCAGATATTCAATTTTTTTGTGTCTGAATTTTTAAGCCTCGGATGTGTTGATCAAAAAAATGACCTAGCAGATGGCCTTAGAATAGCATTTGATACTTTAGACGCTTTTATACATCTTTTTGTAAATTCCTCTACAAAGCGCCTTAAAACCCCAGGCCATAAGCCTAGCAGCTGTAATAGATATCAAAAATACCTATTTTTGGTGTGGGAGGCTAATCTCCTAACAAAAGTACGAGCGTGAAAACTCAATTACGATTACCTACCACCGTGAGGACAGGTTTATTAACCTCCCACGTTTTACATTATAAAGAGCTTGAAGCTCAATATCAACATATTTTAGTGGCAAATTTATGTTAAAGTTATATCCTGTGTTTGGCAGCTTTGTTTATTATCCTGATAGTTTTTGCCAAGGCTTGTGATGCTTAGCAATATTGCCAATTAGTATAATACGATGCAAAATCTACACGAAGCATTTCATGATCATGTACTGCACTGTAGTACACAGAAGCAATATCGTTCTATTGTGGTGTTAAATGGAGAAATACCTGATTCATCGTTTTTTAAACGGGATATACCTATTATTGCTGTAGATGGAGGAGCAAATAGGCTTTTATCAATTGGTGTACAACCTGATCTTGTAATGGGAGATTTGGATAGCGTAAATCCGAGTTTACGTGCTAGTTTGAATACAATATGCCTGCCTGATCAAGATTACTGCGACTTTTCCAAAACAATGGCCCGCTTAAAAACAATGAAGTTACTGCCATCGATAATAACGGGTATTACTGGAGGAGCAATTGATCACATACTGCAAAATATTAACGTTTTTCTAAGTACAGGTAGTATCTTTTACACGCCTGCACCTCCCATGGTAGGATACATCTTAAAAAAAGGTATTACCCATTTTTCTCTGCCGAAAAATACTAAAATATCCTTACTCGGTATACCGAGAGCTCAAATATCAACTAAAGGATTAAAATGGGAGCTATCTCTTGATAAGCTTGCTTTTCTAGGGAAAAATTCTTGCTTTAATCGAAGTTTAAGCGATAGGGTATCCATAGAAGTACATAGCGGTATATGTCTAGCAACGGTGTATTTAGAAGCAGTAGATGATGCTGGAGGTTGAGAGATAAAGCATAAACTTACTAGGTGAAGAAAAGGCAAAAAAAGCCCGTGTCAATACGTGAAGTTTTGCTGTCTAATGTTAAAAACCGTAGGCGCCTTTTGGTTTTTTCATGTGTATTAACGCTTAAGCCTATCAAAAGCTTAAGCTAATTATAAGCATAGTTTAGAATGCTGGACATAACGGTCCTCCTGTAAATAAGGATTCAGAAAAGGTGCAGCCCTACACGCTACTTGCGGAGATACATCACACTTTTTACTGAATTTAACGGAAAGTCTGCAGACGAAGATAAATTTTTGAGCTCTAAAAATATCTCTAATTCTAATTATAATCAGGTTTAAAAGGTCCGGAAGTAATTTTTTCTATGGCTATTCAAAAGAAGTTTGCTCGTTCTTATTCAATTTAAGAACCCTTGAATTCTAGTATCTTGGGCCTGTAACAATCCTAAACTGCCATGGACATGATCATCGCAATGCACTGGTGGCTCTACATTTTCCAGGTAACTGTTTACTTTTAGCGGATCTCCTAAGCTACACTCTATTTTTATTGGAGAGTGACCAGTATCCTTGATCACTATTGCCTCTGAGCTATTGCTGCGACTTAGTGTATTTTTTATTTCGTTATGAATACCCTGTTTATTTTTAAGTTTTGTACCGACAAACTTTTCAATGAGAATTAAAAAAGATTCGATGATAATATCAAGCAGGCTTTTTTTCACAGTATCGTCTGATTGTAATTGCTCTTCTTTATTAGTAGTGTGGTAATTTTCTAACTCTTGAGAAACAGTAAGTAATAATTTACCGTCCTTGTATGTTACACCATCTTTACCATCTTGAGACTCAAGTGTGAATTCTAGTGAGCTATTCAACTGACATAATTCTTCATTTGGATTTGCGAAAGCGCGGGTAGAGATTTTTCCTTCAATGCTGACTGTTGCGTGATTTGAATCACTACAATTGATATGCGTTGTACTACTAGATCTGAAAGATAACTCATGTACCTTGGCTACATGAAGAAGAGGTTTATCTTCACCGTATAACGCACCTAAGTAAGCAGCTTGATTACAATTAGTAACTAGCTCTTCTAAAATGGGATCACTTGGAACTCGAGCTTTGGCATACTCAAACATTTCCTTAAAGATTTCTTTTGCAAACAGGCGGTAATTTTTACTTTCATCTTCTCTTTTTGGCAATAGATGCTTATACTTCTGGCCTGCGTTGTAAAATCTCTCAAACCCTTTTTTGTATGCATCAGTTTTTTGGTGATCAGCAGTTTCGGGATTTTTGTAGTGATCATCCCATAGTTCATGCAATGCATCTTGCGCAAGCTCCTTTTCAAAATCTTTAAACACTGAGTCAACAAAAGCTCTACCCTGATCTGTGTCTATTTCTCTTTTTTTTCCATTCTCGAGATTATAGATATCGTCTTTAATAAAAAGTTCGCTTTTGTAATCCCTAGTTCCTTCTTTCAGCGCAATGGTAAGATTTCTATCTATTTTTTTTTCGTTAATAATGAAGTCCATCCTATGGAAATCTTCATGCATAGCTGCACCAGAACTTGCTCCTTTGTTATTTTCTGCAGCTCTTAGTTTGCTGAAATCAAATTCTTCGGCTCGAGCTTTCAATGTAACTATTAGATTTTCCTTTGCCTCTGCCTCTGCCATAGTATTGCTCTCCATCGACACAATTATATCATAAAAATTACTAATAATCTGATAACGACGCCTGCTGTATAGACTAAGATTTTTCTTTGGTTTAATATAGATGTACGGTAAAAGAAATCTATGACGAAAGAATCACTAGTTAAAACTGATGTAGCACAAGTTGAAGATAAGAAAGCAGTAAAAGGCTTTTTTAAAATACTAGGTGAAGTGGCAGATGCTGTAAGATCGTGGATTAGCAATATTGGCCCCGATTTAAGCAGTAGCCGCGATATCGATAGCTTAGTCTTGAAGATGAACGAGTGCTTAAACCCAAAGGGAGGGGAGGTCTCAGCACGTAAGAACACTGTATCTCTTGGTAATCTATATTTAAGTTTATCAGAGAAGGGTAAAATAAAATTTCTACAGACCCTGGCAGAAAAATTTAATCTGAATAAAGCGGAGATAGATGAAAAAATAAAAGAATATAGGGAAAACCAGAATCCCGAGTTAAACTATAAATTTGAACAGGACTTGGTAAAAGTCCTTGAATCACCACGTTCTAAAATATTGAAGCAATTTATTTCTTTGCCAGAAGGCCTTAAGTTTATTGTCGATATGCGTTCTGACGTGCTTAAGTTAAAGAACCAATATAAAGAGCTCAATCGACTAGAAAGTGAATTGAAAAGCATACTTTTCTCCTGGGTTGACGTTGATC
>JAITFM010000021.1 GCA_031281335.1 Rickettsiales bacterium
CAATAAACAACTCACGTTGCGGGGTTTTTTTGTCTTTTTTTAAGATTAGTTAAAATTTTAACCAATCTCATTTTTTTCACAAAAAAATTGCTTGACAAGTTTTGACATTTCCCTTATCATAAAATTATGGGTATTTACAACCTCAAGGTCAGCTACTTGTCAAGCGTATAGGACATTAACGCCAAGTTATTAAAATAGATATTGACCGGGGCTTCTTTTGCTTTTTTTTCTCGTATAGTAAATTTCTTAAATACTTTCTTAAGTTTTATAGCTAAACTGGATCTCAGTGGACACCCTTCCGGTGAGAGTTGCTCTCAAACTACAATGTTCGTACAGTTGTGGGACGGTGGTATGATGTAGGAAGATAGTGAATAGCTTAACCATGAGGTGACAGAATTTTAAGAAAGCCTTATTATGGATAAACAATTTTACACATGTATGAGTCTCAACGAGCAACCAGATGTGCTGGCCTTTCTAAATGGCAAGCTGGAGAATATACCTAAGTTTCATTCCACAATATTGCCTAAACTTTGTGGCGGAGATAGAGTAATGGACCTGCTGTTTTACAGGCCACACAGTTATGTAGACAGGAGTAAATCGCTACTTGATGCTCGAGTTGGAGAACTTACGACTTTCATGGCAAAAGTTCATGAACGTCAACCACCCACTTTTAGGGGTAGGCCATATAAAATAGTCGTTGAAGGCGAAAGTCAGTATATATTCATAGTCTTTTTTAATTACTCAGTTAAATATTTATATAAATCATTTCCAATTGGAGCCCATGTAATCATCAGTGGTAAACTTGATAAATTTGCTGGATATTGGCAAATTACTCACCCAGATTACGTATCGCTTAACATCGACCAATTTGAAGAGATGGCTCGCATAGAGCCGGTTTACCAGTTATGCCGCGGCATTACTAACAAGAGCATTAAAAACATAATAAATTCCAATCTAAAAGAATTGCCTGATTTGCCAGAGTGGATAGATGGTACATTAATCGAGCAAAAAAAATGGCTGAGTTGGAGAGAAAGCATCATAAAGCTGCATAGACCAAGGTCGTTGGCAGAAGCAGAAGTTTGTCGGAAAAGGCTTGCCTATGATGAATTGTTTGCGTATCAACTAGCACTGAAACTTGCAAGAGAAAATCACGTAAGGAAAGGGAGAAGAGAATTTACAATATCCAATAAATATAAAGAGCAAGTCTTAAGTGGATTGTCGTTCCAATTAACAAATGATCAAATTCGTGCAATAGATGAAATTTCAGAGAGACAAAAATCCAAATACCGCATGGTAAGCTTGCTACAAGGTGATGTCGGTAGTGGCAAGACCGTGGTTGCACTTTTTGCGATGCTGAGTGTGGTAGAAAACAACATGCAGGCAGCTCTAATGGCACCAACTACTATCTTAGCAGAGCAACATTATAATTGGATCGAAGAGGCTTTATCTTGCACCGATATAAAAGCTGCTCTGCTTACTGGTAAAACTACGCGCAAAGAAAGAAAGACTATCATGAACGAACTTGCAAGCGGTATTTTAAATATAGTAATTGGTACTCATGCACTGTTTCAAGCTAACGTTACATTTAAAAATTTAGGGCTTGCAGTCATAGATGAACAACAGCGGTTTGGGGTGATGCAGAGAAATCGTTTGGTAGGAAAGGGAGAAAATACCGACATACTTTTCGTTACTGCCACTCCTATCCCAAGGACTTTGCAGCAAGCCATGTATGGCGATGTTGAATGCTCCGTTTTGAGGGAAAAGCCAAAATCCAGGTTGCCAATAAAAACTGTCATTATGAACATTAAAAAAGTACCAGATATTATTGAAAAACTGAAGGGTGCTATAAGCAGGGGCGAAAAAGCATATTGGATTTGTCCATATATAGAAGAAAACGAAGAACTAAATGTTGCCGCAGCAGAGATGCGCTTTCAGGAATTGCAAAAAACATTTTTTGATAAGGTTGGAATAATACACGGAAAACTAACTCAGGATCAGAAAGATCAAGCTATATTTTCCTTCAAAAGAAATGAATTTTCCCTCCTAGTTGCAACGACTGTGATAGAAGTTGGTATAGATGTACCAGATGCAACCATTATGATTATAGAAAATGCAGAGCAATTTGGGTTACCGCAGTTACATCAGTTGAGAGGCAGAGTAGGACGAGGAAGTAAGCCATCTTTTTGCGTATTATTATACGATAATCTAAGCAAAAGCTCATCTTCAAAGTTAAAGATCATGTGTGAGTCACAAGATGGATTTCACATTGCTGAAAAAGATATGATGCTAAGAGGCAGCGGAGATATCTTAGGCATAAAACAATCAGGGTGCATGGAGTTTAAATTTGCTGACTTATATAAAGATAGAGAGCTACTCAACCTTGCGTACAATAATGCAAAAGGTGCAATTGCAGAGAGCAAATCTTTTGAATTACTGCTTGATATGTTCGAGTATAGAAGTAGATTACATTTTTCAAAATTTCAGTGAACTTCTCACACAGCCATATGAAGAATCAGTAATCCACTCTCTTTATGTCATTCCAGTGTCTCCTTCTCTTGTCACCCAAGTAGTTGACACTTATATCTGGGATTCAGGATGCTACTTTAGTAATAAATATCTAAGAAATTTACTAAGCGAAAAAAAAGCAAAAGAAGTCCTGTTGGTGGCTGGTTATTTATGTTTGCTTCAAAATATCAGTGTCTGCTCGGCTAAGCGACTTGAAATTAACTCGTAACTTCTTCTTTGAGTTGTGCAATTTCAGCTTTAAGAAGACCAGTAGTTTGAGCTATGATATCAATAGAAACTCCTGCTTTAAGTAGGTTTTGAGCCACAGCAATTTTAGCGTGTTTTTCGCCTTCCGTTCTGCCTTTTTCATGTCCGATTTGGATACCTTCCTCTCTCCCCTCCGCTCTGCCTTTTTCAGTAGCATCATCAAGTTTTTGAGCAAGGATGCCTTCTTCTTTGCGCAGGTCCATTAATCTTTCTTCATATGCTATTAGATCTTTCTCATCCTAGCGAAACTTGTCTAACTCGTCATATGCTAGCTTTATTATTGGTGATTTTTCTGCAATATCTCTTAGGTCTTTATCTGTAGTATCCTCTGCATACTTGAAAAAGAAACACCACCTTTCTACTGTGCTTTCTAGCTGCTCTACTTTATTCTTTTGGAATTTAGGCAACTCAATAAAGACAAACTGAAAATCTTTTAAGTAATGTCCATTGGTTTTTATATCTCGTATATTATGAGTAGAAATGTACTCAACTTCCTCAGGAAATACCGTATTATCGGAAATAGCAATAAAGAATACTGTCTTTAAATCGATGTACTCGCCACCTTTCCCAACCTGCCTTGAATAAGCTTTAGCTGCATATAGCTGAGCGCGTTTTTCAAAGCCTTTATCGCGAGCGAGCTGCATTTCGATGACAAATCTATTTCCAATAGAGTCTTTGCAGAGAACATCAACGATACTCTGTTTATCAGAGGCAATTTCAGGATCCATATAGGTGCTAAGAAACTCAACTTCTTGTATAGCCAGTAAATCCTAAGATATCATTGAGAAAATGGATAAGAATGTTCTTGTTTTTTTCAGTGCCAAAGATTTTCTTGAAGGTTAAGTCCAATTTTGGATTGAGAAATTTTGATAAAGCCATGAGAGATTCACTTAAAAAGTATTAAAAATTATACACAATTCTGTAGAAATATTCAATCTCTTTTTGTTTTGGATGTATTGGCCTACGAACCCAAGCCTCATCTTGCATTGCAATTATATTAAAAAATTTACCAAACGAGAAAAAAAGACAAAGAAAACCCGAGTGGCGAGTTTTGACTCTATAATAATTTGCTGACGCTTAGTTCAAGCGCGATTTGGCTGAATGTAGAAAAAATGTAAAAGACATGCAGCCGCTATAATTTGATACAATCCGCCAAAAAATACCCCGAGTTTTTTACTGAATTTTGTCATTGAGCCTGCAGATCAAAAACAAGTTTTGAGTCAGAAATACCCTTGCTATTATAATAAGGAAGCTGGAGGAATTTGTCAAGTAATTTTTTCGTTTCATGATACACGCTGCCATGCAATAAGTTTATTGACTTCATAGCAAGAGTTACTTTAAATTAGTAACTGTTGTTGCAGTTAAATATTAATGACTTTTTTCTTTTATTTTTTTGCAATTCTTAGCATTTTATCCGCTGTTTGTGTGATCAGCGCAAGGAATCCTGTGCATGCAGTATTATTTTTAATTTTCACTTTCGTTAACTCTGCGGCTCTTTTTATCCTCCTTGGAGCTGAGTTTATTGCTATGATGGTGCTGATAGTATATATCGAGGCAGTTGCAGTGTTGTTCCTTTTTGTAGTTATGATGCTCGATATTGACTACATAAGATTGCGTCAGAGTTTTGCAAAGCATCTGACTGTTGATGCTATATTATGTGTCGTGTTTTTTCTCATTATCAGTTTTGTAATCCGCAGCTCAGCGCTGAACATAAGCAATGTTATAAACTATAACGCCAATAATGTGAAAGCCATCGGTAATTTGCTCTATACTGACTATATGTACGCTTTTCACCTTTCTGGCATTTTGCTACTTGTTGCAATTGTGGGCGCAATTGCTCTTACTTTGCAGGATAAGAAAAAAGGAATCAAAAGACAGAATGTATTAAAGCAATTGACGCAATCCTCATCTGTAAAGTTGGTCAAGGCTAAATTTGGAAAAGGAGTGGAATGGAAATAGGATTAAATCATTTCTTGGTAGTCGCTGCTATTTTATTCACTATTGGAGTGTGTGGTATTTTCATCAACCGTAAAAGCATAATCAACATATTATTGTCAGTAGAGGTATTATTGCTAGCAATTAATATCAATTTAGTCGCTTTTTCCGCTTTTACAAATGATATAGTTGGGCAAATTTTTGTCATGTTTGTGTTGACCGTTGCCGCAGCGGAGTCAGGAATAGGACTTGCAATATTGGTTGTATATTATAGAAGCCGTGGCAATATAGATGTTGAACGAGCGAACTTAATGAAAGAATAAAGGTATGATTGATATACTAAAATTAATAGTGTTTTTGCCACTTTTTAGTTCATTATTTGCAGCACTTTTTAGAAGAGATATTTTTAGTCAGTTAATAACAACTGCAGGAATTGGAATATCTGCTATTTTATCTTGGTATGTTTTTTTCACCTTCTTCCAAAATTATCACCTGAGTTTATTTCCTTTGTTTTCGTTGAGCGTCCTAAAAGTAAATTGGGCGATTAGTGTGGATGCTCTCTCATCTTTGATGTTGATTGTAATTACCACCGTTTCGCTGGTAGTTCATCTCTATTCTATCGGTTATATGAAACATGATAAGGGAAAGTCTAGGTTCTTTTCTTGTTTATCGCTGTTTACGTTTTGCATGATTGTGCTGATCGTGAGTGACAATTTTGTGCAGCTTTTCTTTGGCTGGGAAGGAGTTGGCTTGTGCTCTTATTTACTCATAGGATTTTGGTTCCAAAAATACTCTGCAAATAATGCAGCATTCAAAGCATTTGTTGTAAATAGAGTAGGGGACTTTGCGCTATTAATCGGGATTTTTCTTATTTATTACACATTTCATTCTTTGAAATTTGCTGAAATTTTTAACACAGCTGATCTTCTTGGCGCACAGAACATTAAGGCGTTCTGTTGTGAATTCAGAGTGGTTCATATAATATGCATATTACTTTTTATTGGCTGTATGGGAAAATCTGCTCAGCTTGGCCTGCATGTTTGGTTGCCAGATGCAATGGAAGGGCCAACCCCTGTTTCTGCACTCATTCATGCAGCAACTATGGTAACGGCAGGTATATTTTTAGTAGCAAAATGTTCTCCACTATTTGAGCTATCAAATGTGGCACAAGAATTGATAGTGATTGTTGGTGCGCTTACTGCCTTTTTTGCAGCTACCGTTGCAATTACTCAGAACGATATAAAGAAAATAATTGCTTATTCAACTTGCAGCCAACTTGGTTATATGTTCGTGGCATGTGGCCTTTCTGCTTACAATGTCGCTATTTTTCATTTAATGACACACGCCTTCTTCAAGGCTTTATTATTCCTTAGTGCAGGTAATGTGATCCATGCAATGCATCATGAGCAAAACATTCAGAAAATGGGAAATTGCTGGAAAAAAATTCCTTGCACTTACGCTCTCATGTGGATTGGATCTCTTGCACTTTCTGGGATATTTCCATTTGCAGGTTTTTATTCAAAGGACCTAATAATTGAGCATGCTTATAGTGCTGATAGTTTTGCTTTTGTAATGAGCTTGGTTGTTGCGTTCTTTACGGCGTTTTATTCTTGGAGGTTATTACTTCTTGCATTTCATAACCAAAAACAAAGTAAAATTAATATACATGAAGCACCGAAAAT
>JAITFM010000023.1 GCA_031281335.1 Rickettsiales bacterium
CGGGATCAATTCTTTGTAATTTGATACGGCCACGTTGATTTTATCTTTAAATGAAGATGTAACCAGATTGTAATTGTTTATTCCACCGTCTGCAGTAAGAGAAAAATTATTACTCTGAATTAAAAATTTTTCTATGTTGAAATTAATTCTGGAAGCTGAAATGTGGTTTACAAATTCATAATTAAATTTAGTGTCGATATTAAGATAACTTTCGAGACTTGCAGTATTTTTATACCGGTAAGTATAAAAATCAAATCCTAGCTTAATATTTCCATTCAGTCCTTTGTTGAGATCAATTTGAATGTAATTACTTTTATTGTTCACTTCAGTTATAACACTCTGCTGATTTTCTGAATCAGATGCAACATCACATCTTAGTCCATGATCTTCGTAACGAAGTGTGTCTATATAGTCTATCATAGTGCCATTTCTGTCAAACCTTAGCGAGGATGGTAAATCGTTTAATTTGACAACAAAGTGATTGTTATTGTTTGTGTGACATTTTATATTCTTTGTCTCGTCGCCATGAACGATAATATTGATTTCATTGCTTGGTATGTAGATATATACTGATTTATCGAATAATTTATTTTTTATCACTAAAGCTTCTGATGAGATAGTTAATTGCTCACTGGAAAATTTTGGGTTTGTCACGTGGAAGATTAGACTAGAAGGGAATCCGCTAAAATCATGTGAAATATCGAATTTTTCGTCGTTAATGTATAGTATTGTTTCCGCTAAAAGATTTTTTGTCTTACATGCAGAAAAATACCAAAACCCACTATAAGCCGCGGGGATAAATAAAAGTAAAGAGATGACAATATAGATAAAAACCTTACGCACAGCTAATCATTCCCTTGTTTATCAAGCGATATGTTTCTTGTTCCCCTTGGTATGGTTACACACAAGCCATCAATATCTTTTGTAATTTTTATTTGGCACCCAAGCCTTGATGTCTCTGTCAAGCCAAAAGCTAGATCTAACATATCATTTTCCTCATCAGATATAGGATTATACATTTCTACAGCATCATAAAATTTTGGATCAACGATTACATGGCATGTAGAGCAGGCAAGAGAACCTTCGCATGCGCCTTCAAGCAAGTCTGGGTCGTTTCTGTGAGCTAAATTAAGTAGAGTCTCTCCCTCTGCAGCTTCATAACTTTTCTTACTTCCATCAGGTAAAATAAAAGTTACGGATGGCATATTATTTTCCTATTAAAATCCTTACTAATTTTTCTATATTCTACAGGTAATAATTAACATTTGCAAACTCTTTACGTTAAGCCTATTATATAACATCTTCCAAAAACAAGTAATGCAACTGAACAAATACAAAAATCAAAATGTTGCGGTTTATGGTCTTGGTAAAACTGGTTTATCTGTCATTAACGCTCTAATGAAGAGCGGTGCAAGAATATATGCATGGGATGATAATAAAGAGCAAATAGCAAATGCAAAAATGATGTATCGGGAGTGTAATTTTATTCATCCCAAGGAATATAATTTGCATGAGATAAGAACATTGATTTTAAGCCCTGGAGTGCCAATTTCATATCCAACGCCACATTGGATAGTGAAACTTACGAAAAGCTATGACTGTAAAATAAAATCGGATATAGAGCTATTCCTTGAAGTTAAAGCTACGAACCAGAAGGTAATAGGCGTCACAGGAACAAATGGTAAATCAACCGCTGTGTCACTAATAGGGCACGTATTAAAATCTGCAGGGAAAAAGGTAGCTGTTGGTGGAAATTTAGGTGTTCCTGTTTTGGATTTAAAAAGAGATGCAGAAATTTATGTAATTGAGTTCTCCTCTTTTCAATTGGAGTTGATGAATAAGATTAATGTGGACATTGCAGTATTGTTCAACATTACACCAGACCACATAGACAGACATGGAAGTATGGAGAATTATATAGCAACTAAGTTGAAACTGATAAACAGTAGTAAGATTGCCGTGATAGGATGTGATAACGAAATTACCGCTGATGTATTCAACAAATTCACTGGGAATAAGATTCCAATTTCAGCTTCAATGTTACCCTCTTTCCAGTACCCCAACACTGAAATCCAACCAGGTCATGTAAGTGATATGAAAATAAACTTAATATCCAACGCAGAAAACATAGCAGCTGCATATGCCGTATGTAAGCTGCTTAAAATAGATAACAACACTATTATCGATGGAATCAAATCCTTCCCAGGTTTGAAACACAGAAATGAATTACTTGGTAAAATAGAAAATGTGTTTTTTGTGAACGATAGCAAAGCAACTAATGCCAAGTCGAGCGAAAAAGCGATTTTGTCTTATAAAAACATATATTGGATTGTTGGCGGAAGAAGTAAAGAAGGTGGCATAGAGTCACTAAGCAAGCACTTTACAAGAATTAGAAAAGCTTTTCTAATTGGAGAATCAACAGAAGCTTTTGCAAATGTCATGGAGAATAAAGTAGGTTGTATGAAGTGTTATGATCTAGAAAACGCATTTAAACTAGCTTTCGAAGAGGCCATAAATAGCAAAGAAGAAGTAACGATATTGCTTTCTCCTGCATGTTCTTCTTTTGATCAGTGGAAAAATTTTGAAGAACGCGGTGACACATTTTGCACAATGTTTGAAAATCTCAGGTACAATTACATGTGCTGTTTAGTATAATGTTGTATGGAGCAAGATGAAATAAAGTCAGTAGTAGACGAGCTGATTAGGGTCATTCCATTTGAGGGGATAAGCGATGAAACCTTATTGAAAGTGTGCACGGACCTTAACCTAGCCAGTAGCTTTTGCAAATTTCAAAATGGAATATATAGCGCTTTGGAGTATATAGCTGAGGACTTAAATAGTTCAATGGAAGCTGAGCTAAGAAACTCCAATTTAGAAGATATGAAAGTGCGGAAGCGAGTAAAATTAGCTGTTCAAATACGCTTCTCAAACTACGCTAAACTGCCAAATTATAGAGAATTTTTAGAAAATGTTTTACTATTTTCTGTATTGCCAAAAAATACATACTTTTCTAGTAAACTCTTGTACAGAACTGTTAGTGCAATTTGGTATGGCATTTACGATCAATCAACAGATTTTAATTACTATACAAAACGTGCAATATTAGCTGGGGTATATTTAAGCACAATGCTCTTTTTCATCAATGATTATTCAGAAGGTTTTGCAGATACTCTATCATTTCTTGACAGACGTATTGACAACGTCATGGCATTTCAAAAGTTCAAAACTCGCTTAAAAGGAATTGTGGGAAGTTTCCTATAGGTTTTTTAAGCTATGTTTTAAAGCCATCTTGGCTTTCTTTAGTTTTTATGTTAAGATAGCAGGATGTTTATCAATGAAAAAATGAAAGTTATTTGTTATCCTGACCCTAACATTAAGCCAGAAAAAAATGCAAAACACATAATAAACTTTTTTGGGATACTTGGGTGTGTTAAGGTTAATGCACTTGGTGAAGACGAATCCAAAGAGCAAAAAGGTGAATTTAATGCAGTTAAGCATTATTTTGACTATCCTTATTTTTCTAGAATTGTCAACCCAACGTTCTTTCAAAAAGAATTGAATGATGAGGAAAGAAAATTCACTAGGAGGATAATATCACTATGGTTATGTTTTGCTATATTGTCCACTGCTTCTATTGTGTCGTTATACTTGGCGTACCAGAATCAAAAATCAAAAAAGGTGGTTATGAGGTTAGCTTGTGCATCAACAGTATTATTAGTTTTGGCTACCATATGTTTTATCGTAGTTTTATCGTGGGTGTTTTTTGACTTTATTAAGGAAAAGTTTGTTGTACATAGAATTAAAAGCTTTTTGGAAAATGAAGTCGGCCCTGAATGGATAAAGCGTTATAAGAAAGAGTTTATAGGTGAGACTTGCGATCAAGGATTAGAAAAAGATATAGAAGATATCATAGAGTTTCTTTTGGAGAGAAAGAAGATTGTAGCACTGTATAACTTTCTAACAAGTGGGGAAGAATTAGTCCAAGCCGGAATGGCAATGGTGAACAAGTTGCTTATAGATGGCATACATCCAAGCAACATAGTTTTAGGTACTAACTCTCTCGGAGGAGGAGTTGCAGCAGAAGTTCTAAAAAGATTTGAGGATCAGGGTATCCATTTGACACTAATTCACAGTAATTCTTTTAGTTCGCTCAAAGATGCAACTAATAACTTTCCTCGTGGAGTAGGGGGCTTTTTCACGAGGTGGCTTCCTGCAAAGTTTTTGAATTTTTGGTTTGGGCGTTGTGGATTAGATTTTAATCCACAGAAAGTTGTAGAGAATACGAAATGCCCTGTCTTAATTGTTGGCAGGAAAGGTGATACTGTGATTCCACAAGCAGCACAACTTGTTGGCAAGCTTAATGATCTATCCGAAGAAAGGTTAAGAAGAAATATAGTGCTGGAACATGATACTAGCGTGCGTTGTGAGAATAAAAATATTCACACCGATCATAAAGAACATTTAGTTTGTTGTGAGGATAACGGTAGTGTGACAAAGTACGAAGAAATAGAAAATAAATTTATTAAAGAGGCACATGGGTATTTAATTAAACTTAACGGAGAATTTGATCTAGAAAACTACCGTAAGAGTGATGTTTCCAAAAGTTTGACACAAATAGAATTGAAATTCATAAATGAAAAGTATATGCAAGTTTAAGTTGATAGAGAAAGAAAAATTATTCTTGCTATGCCGTAAGTGTGCTCCAAGACTATACTAAAATTTTTATTGCACTGAAAATCTTCGTTTTTCCTAATCTCTAGAATTATCAATGCATCATCACTTAGCCAGCCTGAGTGGGCTAATCCATCTAAAGTTGAGTGGACTAGATTACTATTGTAAGGTGGATCTATAAAAACTACGTCGCATTGTGAAATGGGTTTTGGTAATTTGTCAGCGCTGCAGCAAATTAGCGTAATATCGTCCGTAGTTCCAAGATTTTCTGCCGTTTTCTTAGGCAATTGCAAATTGTAGTAATCTGAATCTACCATGAATGCATGTTTAGCACCGCGGGAAAGTGCTTCAAATGAAAAAGAGCCACTTCCGCAGAATAAATCAAGTACATTCGAGTTGTAAATAGGCTTTTTTGAAAAAAGTGTGTTGAATATTGCTTCCCGGACAACACCCATGGTAGGCCGTGCGGCTAAATGCTTACCTGTGGCTATCTTTCTTCCACGATATTTTCCTGCAATAATACGCAGCATACTAAATAAGCTCCAAATTAGCTAATTATTTAGTAGTACATGATTAGTGTCAATATAACTTTGGCAGTCCAATTCCCACTACACAAGGAATGGATAGACAACAGTGGAAAAAGCTACTCAATAGAAACGAAAAAAACTACTTGACAAACCTCACCAAACTCATTACCACAGTAGTGAAGCTATTTGTTTATCTTCGCAATCTGTGCAGGTTAATGACAAAAAACTTAGGG
>JAITFM010000040.1 GCA_031281335.1 Rickettsiales bacterium
AAAAAGTTGTCTTTTGTCTATATTGGATTTAAACTTAAATTTTTATAAAAATTTAAGTTTATTCATGAAGTTGAGATACTGCCTGGTAGCGCTGCTTTCGTTATTATTTTCGCAAAATAGTGCTAACGCTAGGGTAATTCTGGATAAGGGAATATTTTATGCAGAACTGGACGGAAAAATAGATTTGAGGTTTGGCTACGCTTTTAACAAAGATTCTTTCAATATTAAGCCTAAAGACAAGATTTCAAGTCATTCACACTTGCGCTTTCTTTATTTACAGCAGGTTTATCCGAATACTCAAATGGGGTTTAATGTTAAGGCAGGAGTTTCTGGTATCGCAAACCTAAAGGAGCTGGATATAACAAAACTAGGCATGGAGGAATGGTATTTTATCATAAAAAACCGGTGGCTTGGATCAATTGAGTATGGAAAAAGAAGTTTAGTCAGTCAAAGTATGCTGATCAATACTTCAAAAATTTACGTGGCTGCTGGAGGAGTAAGTGGTTGCTGGGTAAACTATGCAAATCTGCGTGGCGATGAAAAGAAGGGCATTGGTACTGGATACGATAAAGACAAAGTCTTTTGGGTTAAACCCAATATTTATAGTGATTATAATGGACTAGAGCTGCAATTAAAACAACCAGCAATAAGCTATACCTCCCCTGAGATTTATAACTTTCAACTCGGGCTTAGTTATGTTCCAGGGAAGAATAACTTGTATTATAGCAATCTAGTTGCTGCTGGCCTTTCCTATAAGAATAGTTTGTCGGATGATATAAATTTTACTGCTGCTTTAACTGGTGAATTTGCAAGGGAAAATTTAACTGATTGCTCAGATGGGACTTCTGAAGGTTATGAGAGCTGTAACCAGTTGCTGCACTGGAATTTTGGTTTAAACCTGAAACTTTTCGATCTTGATTGCATTTTTTCATACGGTAATGGCGGTAAATCTGGCAAGAGATATAGTCCTGAAACGACTAATACGTATTATACGAATGCAGGTGTCGCTTACCGCTCTGACTCTCGCAAGTTGAGTTTAACATATTTTAGTAGTGGTCTGGATATTGCAGGCGAAGGTACGAACAAATTAACATCATATGCCCTAAGCTTTGAAAGTTCTCTTTTCATGGGCACTTCATACTATTTCGATATTGTAAAATTTAATGCCGAAGAGCCCATCGAAGAGTCTAAAAACAACTCAGGTTACGTACTTTTGGCTGGGTTGAAGTTAAGTTTTTGATCAAGTATTAGGAAATACTTCCTGTGTATTCTCTTCTAAGTTTTCTTCTTTTGCTTTATCCACTTCAGTACTAGGTTTTAATAAGCCATATGTAATACCACCAACTGCTAGTGCCACTGCTGTAACTATAGCTACTGCTACTATTATGGACATCAACCCAGCTACAATTGTTCCGGTTGCAAAAAGTGCTACTGCTACAACAGCACCTAATACTGCAGTTGAACAACCAGCAGCAAGACCTCTTACAAATGCTTGTTTTTCTTGATATTTCTTCTCTGCTCCCTTTAGAAGTTCCTCTATATCATCATTTGTAGCTAACTCTCTTGGAGTTTTACCATTTTTATTCCTAAGTAAAGGATTTGCTCCTTTTTCTATTAGGGCTTTTACTATATCTATATGGCCATTTTCAACAGCCAGATGTAGAGGAGTTTGCCCATATTTATCTGTTGCATTAACATCAATTTTCTCTGCTTCTAATAGAGTTTCTATCGCCTTTGTACGACAACTAGAAACGGCGCAGTGTAAAGGAGTCCATCCAAGTTTATCCACCGCATCAATCTTCGCTCCTTTTTCTATTAGGGCTCGTACTATGTCTATATGGCCGTTCTGAGCAGCCAAGTGTAAAGGAGTTTCCCCACCTCCATTTACTGGATTAATGTCTTCTACATTTTTTATAAGATCATTTACTATATCTATGTAGTTACTTAAAGCTGCTAAGTGTAAAATAGTATCTCCTTCGTCATATTGATGTGCTATATTCTTGGGATCTGTTACTATTTTTTCAAACTCACTACTACTATGATTTTTCGATAAACGATCAAAAGCATGTTCTTTATTCTTAGTGTATACACTCGTAGTGCCACATCCAATAGGATTTTGCACCGTTGACGAGCAGGTCATGTTGTGGAAAGTTTGAAGCAAGTCCATTATATAATAAAGTATTAACTTATTGTCTTGTACCTTTAATATTTTATCTTTGCTTTCTTCATTGAGAGGCAAGTTCTTTTCAAACAACATGCAAAGTAATAATGCTAGATCCTTGTCCACTTTTATATCTGTATGAATAGAATAGTAGAGATCAACAACAAGCTGAGTTAAGGCCAATTCTTTATCACTATCACTCAGGGGAACATTCCTGTTTAGTAATTTTCTGGTATTAACAAGTACTTTATCTTCAAAGTCTTCTTCCATTGCAAACGTGGGTGTGCCTTTAGGGTTTGCTAAAATATTAAGCAAGCTTAACTGATCATTATCATTCATTATTCCTTTTATATTGCTGCCTAACTCAGAGTTTTTAACGATACCGTATATTCCGTTTACAACTTCCTTAGCACCTCCCTCACTGTTTTCATTAAGGAGCTGATAGGCTTTCTCATGTATTAAAAACAAACCTTGTAGACTGAGTCGCTTGCTAAAATAGTTACTTAATTCCTCTTTATCTTCTTTGTTAAGCTTAAGTAAATAGTCATGGTTTCTGCTATCTATACTCTCTACACTTCCATTAGATAACACTGCATTCTGAAAAGCACCAGAAAGAATATTCAGTACCTCGAGTAAATTATCCTCACCAATAATGTTTTTCAATTCCTCAGTGAACTTGCTTTTTATCTTTTCAAGCGCTTCATTTTCAGTCATAACTTCTCCTTACGTTAGTATAATTAATTATCGCACATTTTAGTAAAAAAGTCAATAATTTTGGCGCTTTGTGAGATGTTGGCCTACTTGTATAACCATTTGTTTAAGCTAAAAAGGATAGCTGATCTTTCTTGCAGCAGTTTAGATAGTTTTGCTTTACTTGAAAACTGACTTACTGCATTATGTCTATAGAATATTACTATATCAAAACATGCTACAACTGCTAATCTTGCTTGCTGTTATCACTTCAGTTGTATTTTTTGGTCATTTAGTTCCAATAGAAGCGAAAGCCTTTTTGTATTCAGTAAGCTTAAGTATCAAAGAAATTTTGCTATTTATAATGC
>JAITFM010000117.1 GCA_031281335.1 Rickettsiales bacterium
AGGTTGTCAAGTAGTTTTTTACAGTTAACGGTTGAAAGATTTGTAAACATCAGTATACAGCTCATCAATGCTTAGTTCTTTACTATTTTTGGCAAAATCTTCTGACTTTTTCACTAAATCGCGCACTTCTTTGTCAATTGCTTTGCATTCTTCCTCTGCAGCAATCTTATTGTCTACCATGTACTTCTTCAAAGTGCTTATAGGATCGTGGTTTTGCTTCATATCTTCAACTTCTTCTTTTGAACGATAAGTTGCAGGGTCTGACATCGAATGGCCACGATATCGATATGTCTTCATTTCAAGCAGGATAGGCCCTTTTCCGCTACGCACGTACTTGGCTGCTTTACTTGTCGCCTCATAAACAGAGAAGAAATCCATTCCATCAACCTGCTTTCCAGGAATGCCAAAACCCTCTCCTCTCCTATATAACTCAGTTACTAAAGTTGATCTTTCTACAGAAGTACCCATGGCATATCCATTATTCTCTATAATATAAACCACAGGTAACTTCCATAAAGCTGCCATATTGAATGATTCATATGTTTGCCCTTGATTCGTGGCACCGTCGCCAAAATACGTGAATACCACGTTGTCTTTTTTCTTATATTTATTAGCAAATGCTATCCCTGTGCCAATTGGAACCTGTGCACCCACTATTCCATGTCCACCGAAGAATTTTTTTTCAATATCAAATATATGCATCGAACCACCTTTACCTTTTGAGCATCCCGTCTCTTTACCGGTCAGTTCTGCCATCACAATGTTTGGATCAGAGCCACATGTCAGCATTAAACCGTGGTCTCTATAACTTGTGATAAAAGCATCACCGGACTTTGACGCAGCTTGCGTCCCAACTGCAACTGCCTCTTGTCCTATTGATAGGTGACAAAATCCACCTATTAAGCCCATTCCATACAATTGTCCTGCTTTTTCCTCAAATCTGCGTATGAGTAGCATTTTCCTGTAGAATCCAATCACCTGTTCTTTAGTGAAATTTTCCGCTTTCATATCGATTCCTTTTTCGTTAAACTCAGATAATATCAGAAATTTTAACGTTTTGTAATGGATTATTACCACTGGCTCGAAGCTTTTCACGTTGTCTCCGTCATTATGTGGATGGCAGGTATGCTCTATTTACCGAGGCTTTACGTCTACCACGCAACTGTAAAGCCAGGATCGGAAAGCGATAGCTTACTTAAAATAATGGAGAAAAGGCTTCTAAGATTTATCATAAACCCTGCAATGCTCTTTTCGCTTGGTTTTGGCATCACATTAATGGTTATGAGAGAGGCATATCGCGAAGGGTGGTTCCACATAAAAGCACTAGCATTATTCTTTATGTTTGCTGTTCATGGACTACTTGCAAGGCACAGGAAAAACTTTGCAATGGGCTTAAATAGGAAAAATCATGTTTATTTTCGTATTGTAAATGAAGTTGTTACAGTATTGATAATAATTATAATTATTGCGGTTATCGTGAAACCGTTTCGCTAGTCTCATCAATAAGCGCTTAAAAGTGTGTTGTCGTTCAGAAAATGGTAGCCCTATTGATATTTTTCAATATTTGTGGTAAAATAGTAGTCTAAGGTTTAGAATAAAAGTTTATGGCTGAAGCCCAAGGTCCAAACATTGCAGAGTTGCAAGCTCAACAACAACACCAAGAAAACCAAGGAGAAAAGAGGGGCTTTGGTCTTGGTAATAGTGACTCTGTTGCAACAATTGTGGATGGAATGAAATGGTTGTTCAACTTTCATGAAGGAGCAATTCCTGCTTACTGTAATGTGTTCGAAGGTTTGGTAAATGGTAGTAGCTTAGTAACGTTGTTTGGAAAATCAGGTAACATGTTTGGCATAAAATTTCTTGAAAGTCTTGCAGAACATTTTTCAGGTGGTGGAGGTGGGGAAGATATGCCATCGGAAGGAATGGATACAGGTCACGGTGATGGAGGACCTCATCCGGACGATTATCCCCACGCTAGCAACGAAATGGCTCACGATGCTGAAGGTTTACATGACATGCATGATGCAGGTGATCACCATGGTCAGTCTTTTTCGCCTGGTCCTTCCCCATCTGTTGGCGATGACCATGGATATGAGCTTGGTAGTTAAGTCCAGAAACTGCTGGTAAGAATAGGTTTAGCTCGTTTAATTAACATGAGTTCGTTTTAGTGAAAAAGGTTTCAGTTTTAGGATCAACAGGAAGTATTGGAAAAAAGGCTGTAGACTTACTACTGAAGAGAAAAGAAGAATACCAGGTAGAAGCACTCAGCGCCCATTCGAATTTTGTTCTGCTGGCGTATCAAGCAAAACTGCTAAATGCGAGATATGTTGCTATCTCTGATAAAAGGTTTTATAAAGATTTAAAAGAAAGTCTACTTGGTACAAACGTCAAAATAGAAGCTGGTACTGAAGGTTTAGAAAATGTCGCTTCTCTGCCCGTCGATCTCTCAGTTGTTGCAATAGTTGGCATTGCAGGCCTTGAGCCAGTTATGCAGGTTATGGAGAGTGGTACCAAAATCATTGCACTAGCAAACAAAGAAAGTATTATTTGTGGTGGGAAATTACTACTTAAGAAAGCTAAAGAGAAAAACGTACAGATAATTCCTATTGACTCTGAACACAACGCAATTTTTCAAGTTTTGCAAAGTGACGATAGATGCGTAGAAAAGATTATACTCACTGCTTCTGGTGGACCATTCTTGAATTATAGCCTTGAACAATTAAGAAATATTACAGTAAATCAGGCGCTAAGTCACCCTACTTGGAACATGGGAAGGAAAATCTCGGTTGATAGTGCAACAATGATGAATAAAGCGCTAGAGATAATAGAAGCACATAATTTGTTTAACATTAGCCCAAATAAAATTGAGGCAGTAGTGCACCCTGAATCGATAATACATGGAGTTGTAGTCTACAAGGATGGTTTTAACTTTGCTGTGCTTGCAGAGACTGACATGGCAGTTCCCATCTCATATGCTCTGTCTTGGCCAGAAAGGTCAGCTTTAAATCATAAATTAGATTTAACAAAGCAAAAAAAATTGACCTTTCAAGAACCTGACCACAAGCGCTTTCCCGCGCTAAAGCTCAGCATGAAAGTACTGAATTCTTCTGCTCCACAAACAAATAGTATTGTTCTCAATGCTGCAAATGAAATAGCTGTTAATAAATTTTTGAAGTCACAAATCGGCTTTTTAGAGATAGTAAAGGTGGTGAAGTCAACGGTAGAAAGTTTTGATGGTTACGCTGATGTTAACTCACTATCCGATATAATAAATATTGATTTTGAAAGCCGTGTTACTGCCAGCGAGGCTATTGAGGGTAAAGTTCTTGTGCATAGCGGAATTTAATGATCCAGAATATACTCTTTCGTTAAGGGAGATTGAGCATCTTCGAATATTTCTTGAACACTTCCAGATTCAACAATCTTGCCATTACAAAAGAAAATTACGCTATCAGATAGCTTTTTAGCCTGTTTCATCGAATGGGTTACCATGATTATGGTAAATCTTAATTTTAGCTCTTGTATAAGATTTTCGATCGCATTGGTTGCCATTGGATCAAGAGCGGAACATGGTTCATCCATTAATAAAATAGTTGGCTTCACTGCAATTGCACGGGCAATGCACAATCTCTGTTGTTGGCCACCAGACAAATCCAATGCACTGTCCTGCAGCCTATCTTTTAACTCTTCCCATAAACCGACCTTAGTTAAACTATTTTCCACCATTTCGTCTAATTTTTGCTTATTCTTCACCATGCTGTGCAATTTGGGTCCATAAGCAACATTATCATATATTGACTTTGGAAAAGGATTGGGCTTTTGAAATACCATGCCAACTTTTGCTCTAAGTAGCACAACATCCATGTCACATGAATATATATTACCTAGCCCGTTGATAACCAACTCACCAACAGCTTTGCACCCTGGTACATAATCATTCATGCGATTAAAACAGCGCAAGAATGTCGATTTACCACACCCAGATGGCCCGATAAAAGTAGTAACTTTTCTTTTATAAATATCCAAATTTATATCGAATAAAACTTGCTTAGAACCATACCAGAGATTTAAATTTTTAACAGAGGCACGTGTATCGTTCATATTACGTCCTGCATTGAATAGAGTCCTGGTGTTCCTATTTTGTTTTCATATAGCCATATTGCTGCTTGAACAGCACCTTTAGCAAATGTCGTGCGATTGATTGCTTTATGATTTAATTCTATCCGTTCATCAGAATTAACAAACATTACACTATGGTCTCCTATCACTCCACCTCCACGAGATACTGCAAAACCTATTTCCCCCTTCTTTCTTATGTTCAAACTACTGTGTAAATATTGATTGAGCTCGAAATCCTTTTTTGAAGCGTTAGCAATTGCTTTACCAAGTTCTATAGCTGTTCCAGATGGCGAATCTTTTTTTAAGCTATGGTGCATTTCCCAAATTTCAGCGTCGTATTCGTTACCTAAAAGCTCAACAGCTTTTTTTACCAATTTCAACAATACATTAACTCCAACGCTCATATTTGCCGACCATAATATCGGAACCTCAGCAGCATACTCTTTTAAATCGATACTTTCTATTCCAGTTGTACCACTAACTAGCGGTTTTTTAAATTTCACAGCCGCCTTAAGGCAGTCTAGCATACATTCTTCAGTTGTAAAATCTATTATAACATCGGATGACTCAAACACGTCACTAATAGAACTTGTAACTTTGATTCCTAAATTGAAGCTGTGGCCTATAATTGGCCCTATATCTAAGCCTACGTATCTACTATCTGCACGGGCAACAGCACCTGCTATCTCTACTTTGGTATTTGTGGTCAATTCACTGAGTATTTTTTTGCCCATTCTGCCTAAACAGCCTATTACTCCAACTCTGATTTTCATAAAGCTTTTTATGTTATATTAGGCTTTTTTTGAAACTTTGTCATCCTTGTAAGCATAGCTTAGACCTCCCTACAATTCAAAACGAATATATATCTTATTGAGCTACATACCAAGTTGCTTTGCCTTTTCCATGCTGAGTGATGTGATTATCCTTTACAAGATTAAATGCATGCTTCTTTAGGGTACTTCGGTTTGCTTTAGTAATATTTTCTAAATCCTTCATTGTAAGACGTCCATGTTTGCTAAGTAAAATTAATATTTTAGCCGAAAGTGGTGGAAAACGGAGATTTAACATTTTTTCACGTGACACCTTTCGATCAAGACGAGATTTTTGCTTTTGCAGTGATCTTAAGAAGAACATAAGCCATGGACTAAAGTCATAGTTGCCAGTCTTTAAAGACTGTTGAGTGCGACGCAAAGCTAAGTAATAACTCTCCTTGTTACCTTCAATTATACTTTCAAGAGAACTGTAAGGCACGTAGACATACCCTAACTTTAGCAGCAAGAAAGTTGTAAGAATACGTGATAATCTTCCATTTCCATCTTGAAAGGGATGGATAGCTAAAAAAGTCGCTATAAAGATACCGATAATTAATAGAGGGTGTGATGATTTCGCTTCTAATTGCTGGCCAGTCCAATGAATAAGTTCTTGCATTTGTGTCGCTGTTTCAAACGGAGAGACTGTTTCAAAAATTATGCCTAAGCTTTTTCCAGATTCATCAAACGCTTCAACATGATTGGGAAATTTTTTATATTCTCCCATGTGTCTTTGATCTTTATGTGAAAATTGTAAAAGCCAGATATGAAACTGTTTTATAACATTTTCTGTAAATGGCATATTTTCAAAGTTTTGAAATACCTCTTCACACATATACGCATATCCAGCTATTTCTTGTTCATCCCGAGAACGAAATGATCGTGTATCAAGTTTGGATAATAATTGCTCAACTTCACGGTCTGATAGTTTTGCTCCTTCAATACGAGTAGAAGAACCGATACTTTCAATTGTTGCAATTTTCTTGAGCATTTGTAAACGCTCTGGAGCTAAACTACCAAATAATTGCCATGCCCCTTTAAATTCATCAATTTCAGCATTTCAGATGTTATTACAATTTTTGAAATGTCAAACATATCCGTATTTTTATCTAATTATATCCAATTATATCCGAAAATGTCCTATTAGTAAAGCAGAAAGGCATACCAAAGAACGAGTTCCGGGTAGGCATAAGAGGCTATTTTATGTTAAAATATAATGCTTGATGAAATTATAAGAAAAGCTAAGTTCCAGTGTCAGCTACTTACATGACATCACTTCAGCTTCAATATTTGTACATTGGCCATGCTCCTAAACGGATATACTAAGTGAGTATGTATAAAGCATGCTCACGCTTATATTTCTGTAGAGCAAAAAATTTTAGTGGGCCAAGCAACCAGGATCGAATTGGCAACCCACAAACTGACGCTCTACCAACTGAGCTACGCCCGCAAAGTATAAAATTTCTGATACATCAGCACAGGAAGTGTAAAATCTCTAACATGCCAGCGCAAAAAGTCAATTGACTATTTAAGTAGATTCTTTTACTTCAAACTGTATTATAGTTTTAATTATATGTAAAATCGTGGGGTTTCTAATAAATTCAGCATACGCATTTATCGGTGGTGTGGTACTTAACTTTACGCCTTGTGTTTTTCCTGTTCTTTCTCTAAAAGCAGCAGCAATAATCAATGGCCCTGGCAACTCATTTAAACTGAAATTAAATGGCATAGCCTACACTCTTGGAGTATTGACTAGCATGTTGACATTGTCCTTAATGCTATTAACATTACGTAACATAGGTTATGCAATGGACTGGGGTTTTCATATACGATCTCCCATTTTTGTAATAATATTACTATATGTAATGTTTACAATAGGCTTATGTTTCTGTGGCTTGTTTGACATTCCTCTCATATTTTCTCGTTCAGATAAAGCTAGTAGCAGTTTTCTCGGTGGAATGCTTTTAACGTTGGTTGCAATTCCCTGTATCACACCTTTTATGGCACCTGCCATAGGTTTTGCTCTTACTCAGTCATCAATACTTATTTCTATTAGCATTTTCTTATTTCTTGGCTTAGGCATCGCACTTCCATACTTCATTGTATCATTTTTTCCTAACACACTTGAATTTTTACCAAAACCTGGTGAGTGGACGGCAGCATTGAAGCATTTCCCACTCTTCTCTGTATCTTTATCCATTATTTGGCTGCTTTGGAAGCTGATCAAAGAGTCAGACACAGTACCTATACTAACTGGGTTTTTAAGCCTGGCATTTAGTATATGGATATGGATTTTTAACAACGGTATAAGGTCACTATTAGACCTATTATTTCTACACTATTCTTCCGTTTAATCTATCACCGTTCATCTTATCCAAGGCAGCGCAGAAAGTCACCTTTCAAAGAAATTCACAAACCTAGAAAATAAATTCCTCTCAAGCAGAGCTTACTGGCACACTCTTATTCGTACTTTTACTATTACGGTAATTATATCGGACTTTTTACATAGTTCTTGAACTAATACCAATCCTCGCTACACAGAGAGCGGATAGACAACAGTGGAAAAAAGCTATAACGTCGTCCAATAGAAATGAAAAAAAACTACTTAACAAATTCCTCCGGTTCCCTTATTATAATACTGAAGCTATTATTTATCTTCAGTCTGTGCGGATTAAATGACAAAAAAACTTAGCATATTTGGCGTCTCATGTTTAATTTTTTGCACTATGTGCACTGCATGTCTTTTTAAAACTTCTGGTTTTTTACCTATAC
>JAITFM010000090.1 GCA_031281335.1 Rickettsiales bacterium
TAACTTACTCATTGTCACCTCCTTTTATAAAAATGTCAAAATTAATTGTTGAGTGTAAAATTTCATCGTGCTGATCCACAGCACAATTATTTTCCAAAATAGTCCCACTATCAAAACCCTCAATACTTTCAAGTATAAAGTTAATACGCTTCATAATGGAAAACATACTGTCTATATGATAAGTATATATGTCGCATGCAAATCTTGCCTTTGTAGCAAAATTGGACAGCATATGAAAATTGCTATAACTTACTATGCTCAATTTTAGGTAAGGAATAGTAACCTGCTTAGGTAGGTAATCATAAATGTTGGTAACGTATTTCTTTAAGTCAGAGTTTGCCTTTAATGCTGCATAAATACTGTTGTACAACTCATTTATAACTTGAATTTTTTCCATAATTAACCTTTTTAAAAGTACAGTCAACACAGAGGGATGGGATGGCAGAAAAAGCTACAATACAACTCGTGGTTCGCAAAATGGGGAATATACTCCCTTCACTTCGGATAAATAGCTCTTCACTTCTGATTCGCGATTTTTATAAAGAGCAGAAACATGCTGCATAATACCTAGTTTTATCTGCTCAGGAACGTTGTCGTAGCCAGCTTCATACACAACGTCAACTCTTATTGCATTCAAATGACTGAAAAATTCAATGTAGCCTCCTACATCACTAAAATAATATTTGAGTATCCTCTCTTCTTGATTTTTAGATGTCGTCGCAGTAACGGACATTATTACTCTCATAGGACCATAGCTTAAATAGATCCTATGAGGTATATAGTCCTCATACGAAACTTGCCATGTTTGCTTAACCAGCGACTTTTCCGTATACCATTCAGCATAGTCGGTTGCCACAGAAATGAGGCTTGAGATCAACTTGTCATCTTGATCGTTCTCCACGCGTAAAAAAGATTTAACTTCTTCCAAAGTAACCGGAAGAGATTTAGATTTTGATTTACGTTGTACATGTATTTTTGGCGAAGTAGACATAATAACCTCCTGTTTATGTATGACTAAAACTCGTTATCCCAACCGCTAGATCTATGCTGTAAATAAATCACAGGTAAACTCATCTTAGCTAAATTTCTTGCATTTAATATTAAGTTAAATCTGTATGGTAGCCAACCTTAAGTGCTTGAAACTCTTGATTTGCTATAAGTTCTTTATCGTATGTTCTACTACATTGAGGAGAGAGCGTATTAAAGCTGTTTCTCCCTTTTTGTTGATGAAATTTGAACTTACAGCGTATTCAACTAGGCTGGATTTCAGCGAGTTAACATTTTGGGAATGAATATTGTTGAAGATGGTGTTTAACTCCTGAGTAAGCAAACTGCGAAGTTTTTGCATGCTATCGTATGCAATATTTTCAAGTTCATGCGCAAATTTATCTTGAGCTACGGTGGTTATATCTTCAATTTCTTCATTGAATTCCTCCAGCTTTTTTTCCTTACTCTTAAGGTTTTTTGCAAAAGCTTTCATACCTATCCAACTTAATTACTATTATAATTATAGTGACAATGAAAAAACTACCGAAGCAAAAAATTTATGCCAACATGTTGCTGTGTAAAACGAGTGGTGTCATCCAGGTAGCCCCTTTTCCTGTTCTCTGCCTTTTCTTTAGGTTTTTGTTGCTCAAAATGGTTGTATTATCTAAATAATAATGGTATGTGTTGTTAAGTTAGTAGTGATGCGTTTTAGAATGCCAAAGAAAAATCAAGGTTAATTAATAGAGGTAAAAATTATGGAGCTGAAGAAATCTAACAATGCTTTTAGTGCAAAGGAAACAGATGAAGACTTTCTAGAACAAATTAACAGTTATAAGCAAGCTGCTGATATTCAAAAACATAATGACACAATCATAAAGACCATTAGTGATCAACAATATACCTTGGGTGATGTGCCAAAAAGACGGCCAACAGCAATTGAAGCTTTCATGAAAAAGCACACTGCTGATATCAAAAAATATGATGACAAAATTGCAAGAATTCTTGCTGCAGCAAAGGATAGCAGCGGTAATACATTACTATACTACGCTGCTAAAGAAGGTAATTTAGACTTAGCTAGGCTTCTTATAAAAGAAGGTGCTGATGTTAATGCTGAAGACAATAAAGGTCTTGCACCACTGCACGCAGCAGCTTCCTCTGGTGCAAAAAATGTAGCTGAACTCCTTGTAGATAATGGTGCTGATGTTAATGCTAATGCTAGAGGGTATGACAATTGGACACCATTGCACTTTGCTGCAAAATATGATGCAAAAGATGTAGTTAAATTCCTTGTAGATAAAGGGGCTAATGTCAATGCTAAAGGCAGTAAAGGACGGATACCATTGCACTATGCTGCATCAAATGATATAGCTAAATTACTTGTAGATGGGGGTTCTGATATTTACTCTCGAGGTAACGAAGGCCTAACACCATTGCACACAGCTGCTCTCTATAATGTAGAAGATGTAGCTGAGTTTCTTGTAAGCAAAGGTGTTAGTGTTCATAACATTGCTAACCAGAAACCATTGCACTGTGCTGCCCAGTTTAATGCAAATAATGTGGTTGGATTACTTATAGATAAAGGGGCTGATGTTAATGCTAAAGATAGGGATTACCAGACACCATTGCACTTCACTACCTCAAAAGATGTGGCTGAGTTACTTATAGATAAAGGTGCTAATGTTGATGCTTTAAACACGGATGGCAGAACACCATTGCACTTAGCTGCTTACTCTAAAGCAAAGGATGTGGCTGAATTACTTATAGATAAAGGGGCTGATGTTGATGATCGGGACAATATTGACTGGACGCCGTTACACACAACTGCTTTTTTTGATGCAGAGGATGTAGCTGAGTTACTTGTAGATAAAGGGGCTGATATTAATGCTAGAAACAGTAACAACAAGACACCTTTTGAGGTTGCACGAGGGGAGGTGGTAACTTTTCTTGCCTTAGCAAAGGATAATAGTGATAATACATTACTACACTATGCTGCTAAAGAAGGTAATTTAGACCTAATTGAGCTTCTCATAAAAGAAGGGGCTGATATTGATGCTAAGAACGATGACAACAAGACACCTTTTGAATTAGCATTAGGTCTCTAGCATAATCAATTTATGGTAAGGAATTTCTAGGAGAAACGCAGATAGGTACCGCAGAACATTCGGGAAGAGCGCACAACCGTACAAACATTGTGATTTGAGCCTACCACTAGGGTGTCATGCCAGTGCTTGACACCGTCTGCCACACAAATAAATCGCAATATTCGTACAGCTATGTGTTAATGGTAGAAATTTTATACACAATCACTGACATTTTTCCTTAAGTTGACGCCATTGTAGTGGGTTTTTTGATATGCTGAAAATCAATATAACCGGTGGCTGAGGAGGGACTTGAACCCACGACCAAGAGATTATGATCCTCCTGCTCTACCAACTGAGCTACTCAGCCTAATCAAAGACCTTGTTATATATATGGTCTATATGCTTTGTATAATAAGCAAAATCAAACAAAGATTCAAGTTTTTCAGAATCAATAACTCCAAGCAAGGATTTATCTTGTTTCAATTCGGACAGAAAATCACTGTTGTCTTGTTTCACTTTCATTGCATTGCTCTGAACAATTTTATACGCTCCTTCCCTAGTTAGACCACTATTTACTAACTCAAGCAATACACGCTGTGAGAAAATTAAACCTTTTGCTGAATTTAAGTTCTTTTCAATGTTTTCCTCATTAATCACTAATTTATCTATTAAATCTGTCAATCGCACTAAAGCAAAATCCATTGTTATGCAAGCATCAGGAGCAATACATCTTTCCACGGACGAGTGTGATATATCTCGCTCGTGCCACAATGCAACATTTTCCAGTGCAGGAAATACGTAGCTACGTATTAAACGTGAAAGTCCAGTTAGATTTTCACTTAAAATAGGATTACACTTGTGTGGCATAGCAGAGCTTCCTTTCTGCCCAGTGGAAAAATATTCGGAAACTTCGCCAACTTCAGTTCTTTGTAAATGACGAATTTCAACAGCAACATTTTCCATTGAACTTGCAATCACCCCTAAAATTGAAAAGAACGCAGCGTGCCTATCACGAGGAATTACTTGAGAAGATATAGTCTCAGGTATAAGTCCCATTTTTTTCGCTACATATTCTTCAACAAATGGATCAACATTTGCAAAATTACCTACTGCACCTGATATTTTGCAAGTTGAGATCTCTTTTTGTACGTTAATTAGCCTTTGGTAGCTGCGTTTAAATTCTGCATAAAACCTGGCAAATTTTAACCCAAGTATAGTTGGCTCTGCATGCATTCCGTGACTACGTCCAACACACACAACATCTTTGTAACTCTCAGCTTTTTTTTTCAATGTCGCAAGTAAGTTTTTTAGATTCTCAAGTAGAATATCACACGACTCTTTCAGTTGCACAGCAAGACACGTGTCCAAAACATCAGAACTCGTCATCCCGTAGTGGAGATAACGAACATCAACTCCCACTTTTTCAGCAATGTATGTGAGAAAAGCTATAACATCGTGTTTTACAGTAGATTCGATTTCGTTGATCCGCTTAATATCAAACTCGATAGTGCCAGAAAGCCTTTCAGTAACATCATTTGGAACCACTCCTAACTCTGCTTGAGCCTCGCACGCTAATTTTTCTATTTTGAGCCATATATTAAACTTGTTGTTCTCTTCCCAAATGGAGGACATTTCTTTACGACTATAACGAGGAATCACTAAATGGCCTCCTTTTCATTTCTGAGTATCAGTAGGCTTTGTTGCACAGCAACTAAAAAACTTGATAGTTGCTGACAAAATTCATTATGAGATAGTCGTTTAACCATTAAAGAAAAAATACGCTACAAAAAATAAAAGTCAGCAACCAAAACGAATATAACAAATTTTTCGAGGAAAGGGGACATATTTTTTGATAGACTTCTCGCATAACTTAGGCTAAGCAGAAAAAAAAGACAATAAAACCCCGAGGTAGCTAGTTATTCCACT
>JAITFM010000081.1 GCA_031281335.1 Rickettsiales bacterium
ATTTAGGTGAAACATTAATATCAGATAATAGAATTTCTGGTGTAGCTTTCACTGGTTCAACACAGACCGCTCAAATAATTAATAGAATGCTTGCTAGCAGAGACGGCCCTATTGTGCCACTCATTGCTGAAACTGGTGGATTAAATGCTATGATTGTTGACAGTTCTGCTCTCTTAGAGCAAGTGACTGTAGATGTTTTAATTTCTGCATTCCGTAGCGCTGGTCAACGCTGTTCTGCACTTAGAGTATTATTTATTCAAGAAGATATAGCAGAGAAACAGATAAAAATGATATGCGACGCAGTTCAAGAATTAAAGATTGGTGATCCAATACAACTTAGTACTGATATTGGTCCAATAATTGACAAAGCATCTATTGATATGCTGAATAAACACACAGAGAAAATGTCAAGAGATAAGGATTCAAGCCTTTTATCCAAGGTACCCATGAATACAAATTCTCATAATGGTTATTTCTTCCCTCCATATATTTATGAGATACAAAAAATTTCGCAATTAAAGCAAGAAGTGTTTGGCCCCATTTTACATATTATACGTTTTAATAAGTCGCAGTTAAATGAAGTTATAAGTGATATAAACAATACAGGATATGGGCTTACGTTCTCTTTGCAAAGCCGCATACAAAATCAGATCGATTTAATAAGCAAGAAAATATCAGCTGGAAATGTGTACATCAATCGCAATCAGATAGGTGCAGCAGTCGGCGTACAACCGTTTGGCGGTAGAGGACTATCCGGCACTGGACCAAAAGCTGGGGGACCTCATTATCTACAGCGTTTTTCTACAGAAAAAGTTGTGAGTGTCAACACTACAGCATTTGGCGGTAATACTACGCTTATGTGCTTGGATTGATTTGAAGGTATTTTTCTTCTTTTAAAAATGTTGGATGTATGTCCCAGAGTATGATGTGGGGCTGAGCATGTTTCGCAAGGTATTCCTAATTCACTTTAGCTATATTTATTATTTTTTAAGATTAAATGGTTAAAATAGTAGATAAATGCTAAAGTGAGGTTTAATTATGATAGCAAACTTTCCAATAGAAACTAGTGTTTTATCTTTCCACCTATATTTCGATTACACATACAACATCTAGCTCAGTTTAAAAGTCTAATTCAATTTTAGTTGTCAGTCCAAGCAGAAAAAGCATCAACGCTGGCAACCAAGAAAGTACGTAGCTTTAATATTGAGGGTTTGGTATGCATATAAATCAGAATGAAGGACGGAAGCATTCACAAGTCAGTTGTCTAAAAACTCGTAGCATGAGTGTTGATAGTGGATTTGGCGATGAAGAAGTAATTAACAAAACAGATATTCATACAGCGTCAAGAAAAATAAAAAAAGGTAAGCGAAAATTTGAAAAGTGGCAAAAAAAAAGCTCTGTAGATATCAGGAATATAAGAGATGAGGAAGGAAGTAATATTTTACATCTTATTACACAGCTGAAAAAGAAGCAAAAATGCAGGTCTTTGAATTTTCTGATAGAAAGAATTTCCGAAGAAGATTTAGCAAAACTCATTAATAGTAAAAATCGGGACGGAAAAACTCCCCTTCAAGTGGCACTAATTGACAAGATAACGAAAGGAAAACACGGGTCTCATACGATCCAAGATAACGATAACACGCTTAAGTTCCTCGTAACACTATTGGAACACGGAGCCAAGCCAGATCAATTAAGCTTGCCTGCAGAGGATTTGGGGAAATTATCTAAAAAGCAAAATGAATATTATCGTAAATTTTTGGAGAAACTAGCAGAGTTAATAAAGAAACCTGAATTGAAATCAGAGTCAGAAATAGAAGCAAAAATTAAAGAAATTATACCATATACTATAAATACTCCAGACAGTAGTGGTAATTACCTATTACATTCAGCAATTAATGATTATGACAAAAAACGTTTCAAAGAACTATTGGAGAAAGGGGCGGATGTTAGCCTTAAAGATGCAAATGGCAACAATGCTTTACACCTAATTGCAAAACTGGAGAAAGAACAAAAGCTCGAATTTTTAAATGCAGTATTAAATATAAGCAAATGGGAAGGAAAAGAGCCACTTAAGGCTCAATTAAGAGAGACTATAAATGCTGATCAAGGTGGGAAAACACCAATGCAAATGGCATTAACTGCTAAGATAACCAAGAATAAGCATAACCTTATTGCTTGGGAAGACAATACGATTAAATTTTGCATAAGATTACTAGAGGGAGGTGCTCACCCCAACCAATTGAAGCTAGCAGAAAGCAGCTTATTTCAAGAACGAAAAGCACACTACCATAGTTTCCTGCTAAAACTAAGCAAATCAGTACAAAAGTCTGAGTTAGACCAGGAGACAAAGAACTTGGTTACAATTCAAGTCGGAAAGATTATCAATGATGGCTATCCATTACATCAAGCAGTTTTGGATAGAAATATAGATAATTTTAATGAGTTGCTAAGGAGTGGCTATGATATCACTACTAAAAATGCAGAAGAAAATACAGTTTTACATTATGCCGTAAAATTAGATGAGAGAGCAAAGTATGAATTTACTGAGCTTATACTAGAAAAAAACAAAGAGTTGGTAAATACTCCGAACAGAAAGCAACAAACACCTCTCCACCAATTGCTTCAGCATATAAAGGAAAAGAATGAGGATCGATCATGTACAGATAGAAAATTTGAAAAAACAAATAGGTATAAAACCCTAGAACTACTGCTACGAAATGGTGCTGATATCACTGCTCAGGATAAAGAAGGGAATAATGCTCTTCACTATATTGCTTCACTCAAAGGAAAGCAAAAAGTCACATGCCTGAAGTTGATTTCAAGTTTAATGGAAGGAAAAAAAATATCTGAAGATCAGTTAAGTAAGGCCATAAATGCCACTAATGAAGAAGAACGAACACCGCTACAAGTAGCGCTAATAAAAAAGGCAGAAAAAGGCAAACACCTTTCACAAAAGAACACAATTTTTGATCCAGCAATTAATTATGACAATACAACAAAGTTTTGTGCAACATTGTTGCACAATGGTGCTAATCCTAATTTTCTAGATTTAAAAGATGAAAAATTCCACACTGACAAGTATTATCTAGTTTTACGTGATTTAAAAGACTATTCTAAGACTCCACACACAGCACAAGAAAAAGCCAGAGAAACCAAAGAGCAACTTGAAAAAAGATACAATATCAAAACTCTTCCAAAGCAGTTGCAGAGTACTGCACAAAATGTAGGCTCTAGTATAAAAAAAGGTGCATCTACTACAGGAAAAATATTCTCTGCTGTTGCAAAATACATAGATCCAGCAAGTAGAACCCGTGAATTGTTAGCAATTACAATAACAGTTACTGTAATTGCAATGGCAGCGTTTGCATTTTTTCAGGGTCAGGTTGGAATTGGAGCAGCTAT
>JAITFM010000114.1 GCA_031281335.1 Rickettsiales bacterium
ATCAAGAGTGAGCGGGGTGGTTGAAAGGCGTAACGCGATAGATGTTTTAGCATGTATAAATATCAAAGCACAACATGGCAGCATAAAATTAAAGGCCACTGATCTTGACATTTCAATATTTGCTTCACTTGCTGCAAACGTGTCAGCGGAAGGAGAAGTAAAAATCTCAGCACATACTTTGCACAGCATAGTGAAGAAGTTGCCAATTGATTTGGATATTAATTTTGAAATGAACGATCAAGGGAAATTATTGATATCTTGTGGAAATGCAAACTTTTCTCTACCGAATGTAGTTTCAAATAACTTTCCTGTCCTTGAAGAAGGGGGTCATAAATATGACTTTACTCTGCTGAGTGCAGATTTGGTAGACTTATTAACTAAAACGAAGTTTGCTGTATCACTAGATGATACAAGATATAATTTAAATGGGATATACCTGCATACAGATGAGCAATTTCTGTACTGCGTTGCAACCGATGGTCACCGTTTATCACGTATAAAGAGGCCTAAACCTGAAAATATCAACGGTGAATTTGGTGTGATAATTCCACGTAAAACTGTCATGGAGCTGCTAAAAGTATTGGATGATTGTAATGAAATTAATATAAAGCTCTCAGATAGAAAAATCAAATTCACATGCGGTGAGTATATTCTAATATCAAAATTAATAGATGGAACTTTTCCAGATTATAAAACTGTTATTCCGGCATCTCAAGATAAACAAATGATTGTTGAGAGTGGTAAGCTAGCTAGCGTTATAGATCGGGTTTCCGTTGTTGTATCCGATAAAATAAAATCCATTAGGTTTTCGTTACAAGAAAAATTATTAACTCTAAACTCAAACTCTCAAGAGTGCAGTGATGCAACTGAATCCATAGAGGTGGATTATAATGAAGCTCCTACGGAAATAGGATTTAATTCACGCTATTTGCTTGATGTTTTGTCCTGCATAAAAAACAAGTGTAAGTTTAGCTTATCAGATGGCAATGGTGCTACAATTATCACTGATGAAGATGATCCAAATGCATTATATATAGTAATGCCAATGAGGACTTAAGCTAGTAATCTATCTTTACCAAATATAAACCGCAAGGTGGTGCAGTAACTCCAGTAGCGTTTCTTTTACGTTGGTTTAACATATTTAGCATTTCTTGTGGATTAGTTTTGTTTTTTCCAAATTCAACCAAAGTACCGACAATGATCCTCACTTGGTTATGTAAAAAAGAAATTGCAGATATTTTGATGTATATATGATTCCCATTTTGTGCTATCTCGATATCATCAATTGTTCTTACCGGATTTGCAGCTTGACAGTCTTTTGAGCGGAAACTTGAAAGGTTGTGCTTTCCAAGCAGATGTTTAGCTGCTTCACGCATGATGTTTACATCAAGTGGGTTAAATATTTGCCATACATAACCAGCTTCCAAAGCTGCAGGAGCATAGCGGTTAATTATTCTATATTCGTAGTGTCTTTTTTTTGCTGAGAATCGCGCGTGAAACTCATCATCTACAATTTCTGCATTGAGCACAACTATAGGAATCGATTTTAAGTGATAATTTATTGCGTTCCTTATTCTGTAAAGCTCAAATTCTCTCTCCATATCAAAATGAGCAACTTGTCCTAAAGCATGAACTCCTGCATCAGTCCTGCCACCGCAGAACAAAGTGACTTTCTCTCCACTGAAGTTAAATATAGCATTTTCTATGGTCTCCTGGATTGAGTTAGCAGAATGTTGCTGTTTCTGCCAACCAGAGAAACTACTACCGTTATATTCTATCGTTATTTTGTATCGCACTGCAAAATCTATCTAATTTTCTATCTTATACCAAATCTCGCTGGTAATAAGATAAATTAATAAAGAGTACTTTTTGCCTACAACTGGAGGTTTAGGCAAATTTATGGTGGTTCCTTTGGATGACACACAACTGGCCCTAAAATCACAATGTTTGTGCAATTTCAGTAGCAGGTTGGTTGAGTCCGTACTATTATATAGTATAATACTATATAAAATATGACCTTTAAAAAGCTCAATCTACACTTAGTATCAGATTCAAGTGGTGAAACCGTTATATCAGTTGCAAAGTCAGCTCTGAAACACTTTCGTTCTGTAGAAACAATTGAATATGTTTGGTCTTTTGTGAAAAAAGAAGAACAAATTGATAGAATTTTGGAGGAAATCAATAAGAAAAGTGATGAGCATCACTTTGTTATATGTACTATTACTGATGATGAACTAAGAAAATATTTAAAAGATAACTGTATAAAATTGGAAATTCCCTATCGAGCAATATTATCACATATCATTAGAGAAATTTCTTCCTACCTTGAAATTGAAAAAGACGAAAAGCTTGACTTGCATACTGAGATAAATAATGAGTATTTTCAGCGCATTGAGGCAATAAACTATACTATTAATCATGATGACGGACAAAATATTCAAGATATTGATAAGGCAAACATAATCTTGATCGGAGTTTCGCGTACATCAAAGTCTCCCACCAGTATGTATTTAGCTTATCGGGGCTATAGGGTTGCAAATATTCCCTTTGTTAGTGAGGTACCCTTTTATGTTGATTTAACAAAGTTAGAGAACAAGCTGACAATAGGGCTAACAATAGATGCAAGTAGGCTGGTGGAAATACGCAAAAATAGACTTACTTCAATTAACAACGAAAATAATAATGTATACGCTGACCCTAAGAAAGTAGAAAAGGAAATTAAAAAAGCAGAGGAACTTTTTAAACAAAACAATTGGCCAATTATTGATGTAACACAAAAGTCGATCGAGGAAGTGTCAGCAACGATTATACAATATTTTAATAGAATGTGATAAATTTATCAATTGACTAACTCTTTGTAAGTAGCCATAATATGAGATAATTTGGTTTTCGCTATAGTTATGAAAGTTAAAGGCTCACTAAAGTCCCATCGCAGCAGAGATAAAAACTGTAAAGTTGTGAGAAGGAG
>JAITFM010000122.1 GCA_031281335.1 Rickettsiales bacterium
TTGGAGGTATTCAGTTATCTTCATCTGTGCAGATTAAACGACAAGAGTATTATGGTTGGCGTCTTATGTTTAATTTTTTGCACTATGTGCACCTTATGTCTTTATTAATTTCACCTAGACTTCTAGGTTTTTACCTATACAAGCTGAAATGCGCTTATAAGTCGTTTAAGGCAGTATAGTACGCCAATTTGCAGGATTAGAGAGTGAGCAACTTCTACCACGGGATTCTTTCGTCTTTTTTTCTGCTTAGTAAGTTTCTTAGCACTCAAGCTAAGGATCTGTTGCAGTTTAAAAGTCGCTAAATTGCAGCGTTTAGGACTTTAAAAAACGCCAATACTGAAAATAAATACCGACCAGGGTTTCTTTGCCTTTTTTTCTCGTTTAGTAAATTTCTTAAATATTTATTACTAAAGTAGTATCCCAGGTCCCAGTGTCGAGCACTGGGATAACAAAAAAAGGTTACTTGGATGATACACTAACAATCTTTGCTTTTTTTCTGCTTAGTTTAGGTGATGCAAGAGATCTAGTCTAAAGACCTTTTAGGAGAAATTACTCAGTTTATGTTTAAGCCATTTATCACTACTTGATGCGCATACTTTCACGGGTGCTCTTAAGTAACTCCATATCGTAATCTAAGCCACCATCCTTCCTCCATTCCTACCCTAATAAAATTTGTAAATAGAGTCTAGTATGGCGGCTTTTACAACTGATTAAATATTATCAAGTTGGAAAGACCGATATGTTCCTGGTTCAATGCTTACTTTATCAAGCAGAGAATCCTGCTCTTCAGATAATTGAGCTTCTACTTCATTTTCTACACCAGCTTTTTCAACATCGTAACTATCTTTTCTCTTCTTTTTACGCAAAAACCAGCATCCACCCACAGTAACAGCAACTACTAATAATACTGGTGCTATAATACAAGCACTCAATGTTGATAATCCTGCTACTGTTGTGCCGATAATTCCTGATTCGTTTGGTAATTGAGGTAATGTCGCATTTGTGCTACTCAACTCAGAAAATGCTGGTAAGTTTCTTGATGTGACTTTACTAGAGGAAAAAGCAACACCTTTTCTTGTCATATTTTGAACATATTCTATATTTTCAGTCGTAATTCCATTCATAGTATTTGATTCTATCATTTCTCGTATTACATCACTCGTATTTCCTGTTGTGTTTGTTGAGGCAAAATCAAGTTCTTGTTGTTTTAAAGCTGCGGCAACATATTCGCTATCTTCTTGCGTCTCATGGCCAACTTCTTCAGTAGTAGGTTTTTCCGATTGGCTAGAATTAAATAATTCTGTTGTTGTACTATCAGTAACCCCAGTAGCCTGCGTCTCATGCTCAACTCCTTCAGTAGTGGATTCTTCCTGTAAACTAGTTGTTGTAGTCTTGTGACTTAAAAGTCCTTTTAGATCTTTTAGATACCTTTCGTCGAATTTTCTGAAATCATACTCTGTTTTGCTTTTTATTCTCCCACTCTTTAGAGCTGAAATAATACCGTCAATCATCGACCTACAATATCCTTCAGGAGTGGTAATCTTGTTTGTTGTCCCAGCAACAAAGTGTAACCTGTATGAATTGTCAGATATACTAAGATAATCAATCGTCAACCCCTTTCCTTTCAATGAAAAGTATATTTCTCTTCCTTTCTCTATGTTTTCCAAGCTAGAAAAAATAGTAACTGTTACCCTTCCCTCAAATGGTGTCATTTCTTCTCTTTGTGAGGCGTTTCGTGATTTTTTTGTCATACATCTATTCCTAAATTTATTAATATTCACTATACTAGCAAATTGAAAGTTTCAGTCTATGTCTTTTTATTAAAATTTTTATGTGAGTGTTGCTTTTATTATACTAAATAATGTATGTATTAATATTTGGATCGATGAATTGATTTTACTCTCATTACAACTTATTATGCATAGATAATCTCAATAAAAACGATGAAGCTAAATGAAATTAGAGAAAGATTTATAAAGTTTTTTGTAAGTAACAACCACAAGCAGGTTTCTTCTTCTCCTTTGATTCCAGAGCATGATCCAACACTCATGTTTACAAATGCTGGTATGGTGCAGTTTAAAAACATCTTCACCGGTTTACAAAAAACTGAAATGAAGCGTGCTGTCTCAAGTCAAAAGTGTCTAAGAGCAGGTGGCAAGCACAACGATCTTGAAAATGTTGGTTATACAACTCGGCATCACACATTTTTTGAAATGCTCGGAAATTTTAGTTTCGGTGATTACTTTAAAAAAACCGCGATAGAACTTGCGTGGAAATTCATTACTGAAGAATTGTCTCTTGATAAAAATAGACTATCCATAACTGTCTATCACACTGATGATGAAGCATACAAGATTTGGCGCAAGGTAAGTGGTTTTTCAGATGATAAAATCATCAGAATTGCAACAGATGACAACTTTTGGAACATGGGCAATACTGGCCCATGTGGTCCATGTTCTGAAATTTTTTATGACCATGCAAATCCTAACTTACAAGACGACGATAGAGTTGTTGAAATTTGGAATCTGGTATTCATGGAATTTAATAAAGATGAAGAAGGTAATTTGCAAAAATTACCAGAAAAATGCATCGATACTGGAATGGGTCTTGAGAGAATAGCTGCTGTAATGCAAAACGTTCATGATAATTATGATATTGATCTATTTTCCGCTCTGGTAAATAAGTTGCAAGAGCTCTGTGGAAATACAGAAAATGAAGTAGCTCATAAGATCATTGCAGACCATCTTCGTGCAGCCGTATTTCTAATTGCAGAAGGAACACTCCCTGGAAATGAAGGCAGGAACTACGTACTGCGCAGATTAATCAGAAGAGCTGCACGTTATATCCACCTGCTTGGATATAATGACTCTCTACTCCATAACATTTTTCCAGTGCTGATAGATAGCTCAAGCTCAGCTTATATGGGAGATGTTTATCCTGAACTAATCAGAGCTAAAAGCTCAATAGAGACAGTGTTAAAATCAGAGGAAGAGAACTTTAAAGATACTTTGATGAAAGGTATTAGTCTCTTGGAAAAATTCACTGCAGATTTAAAACTAGGCGATACTCTGCCAGGAGAATCGGCGTTTAAGCTATATGACACTTATGGATTTCCTCTGGATATCACACTTGATATTTTAAAAGAGAGGAAAATAAATTTTGACCAAAAAGGTTTTGATGATGCAATGGAAGAGCAGAAGGAAAGGGCACGCGCTAAATGGGCTGGATCTGGTGAAAAGTCTGTTGAGCAAGTATGGTTTGATTTGATCGACAAATTTGGCAAAACAGAATTTGTCGGTTATGAGTTTGATGAAGTAGAGGATGCAAAGGTACTAGCCATAATTTCTCCTAAGAATGAAGTTATTGATTCTGCGAAAGAAGGAGAGAAGGTAACCATTATACTTGATAAAACACCTTTTTATGGCGAATCAGGTGGACAGGTGGGAGATACTGGAAGTTTTATTGTCATCCAAGTAGCTGACACTGGGATCCAGAAAAAAAGTGACTGGTCATGTGCTGTAAACTATACTGCTAAAGGTATGGTCACAGTGGAGAACACCAATAAAATCAACGGCTTACATTTGCATAGGTGCATGGTTAAATCTGGCTCAATTTGTAAAGGTGACACAGTTACAGCCAGTATTGACAAGAAAAGAAGGCAAGACCTAAGAAGAAACCATTCAGCTACACATCTTCTGCACTTTGCATTGAGGAAGATCTTGGGTGATCATATTACTCAAAAGGGGTCCTTAGTTGCACCGGATAGACTGAGATTTGACTTCAGCCACAACACTCAAATTACCCAAGATCAACTGTTTGCAATAGAAGATATGGTAAACTCCCTAATCAGAGAAAATTTTTCTACGTCTACAAAAATTCAGAGCATGAATAAGGCAATAGACGAAGGAGCCATGGCATTGTTTGGCGAAAAGTATGGCGACCAAGTAAGAGTGGTAAGCATTGGAAATTCAAAAGAGTTATGTGGCGGCACGCACGTGGAGCGCGCTGGAGAAATTGGCCTGTTTAAGATAGTAACAGAATGTTCTATTGCATCTGGAGTAAGAAGGATCGGAGCTTTGACTGGTCAAGAAGCAATTAATTATGTGCGTGATAATGAAATCAACTTGAAAAAGGTTGCAGAATCCGTAAAAGCGCCAATAAGTGAAATAACAAACCGACTCAGTATTTTAAGCCAAGAACGCAAGGAATCCGAAGCTAAAATAAAAAACCTTTATA